>NZ_VMMR01000067.1:0-12026 GCF_013277285.1 Streptococcus sp. 339
AAGACATTCTCACATTCGAATTACATTCCATCCCTGATAGCGTAAAACAAACTAGTCAGGGTGACTAGTTTGTGGTATAATGAAAGGGACTCAAAAAGAAACAGGAGAAAAATGATGGATTTACTTTTAGCAATTGTATTGATTGTGCTAGCTTTTTTAGGAGGAGCTATTGGAGGAATGTACTTGGTTCGTAAGCAAATCGAAAAGGAATTCGCTGACAACCCACGTTTGAATGCTGAAGCAGTTCGTACTCTTTTGAGTGCAAATGGTCAAAAACCAAGCGAAGCCAAGGTACAACAAGTTTACCACCAAATCATTCGCCAACAAAAGGCAGCCCTTGCTAACAATAAAAAGAAAAAATAGATAAGGAAAAGTCTGGGATGAAAGTTCCAGACTTCTCACTATGTTGGCTAAGGGTTTAGGGATGAGACTTTTTCCTTGCATTCTATTGATATTTGATTATGATTAAGAGAGATAGTTATTGATTAGGCTGTCATTATTCAGTTCATAAGGAACGGTAATCATAATGAACTATCAATCAGAAAAAAGACTAGAAAGAAGACTGTATGGATAATCGCCCAATTGGTTTTTTGGATTCGGGTGTCGGGGGCTTGACCGTTGTGCGCGAGCTCATGCGCCAGCTTCCCCATGAAGAAATCGTCTATATTGGAGATTCGGCACGGGCTCCCTATGGTCCCCGTCCTGCTGAGCAAATTCGTGAATATACTTGGCAGTTGGTCAACTTTCTTTTGACCAAGGATGTCAAAATGATTGTCATTGCTTGTAATACTGCGACTGCGGTCGTCTGGGAAGAAATCAAGGCTCAACTAGATATTCCTGTCCTAGGTGTTATTTTGCCAGGAGCTTCGGCAGCTATCAAGTCCAGTCAAGGTGGGAAAATAGGTGTGATTGGAACGCCCATGACGGTACAATCAGATATCTATCGTCAGAAAATTCATGATCTGGCTCCAGACTTACAGGTGGAGAGTTTGGCCTGTCCCAAGTTTGCCCCCTTGGTCGAGTCTGGCGCCCTGTCAACCAGTGTTACCAAGAAAGTGGTCTATGAAACCCTGCGTCCCTTGGTTGGAAAGGTGGATAGCCTGATTTTGGGTTGTACCCATTATCCATTGCTCAGACCTATTATTCAAAATGTCATGGGACCAAAGGTTCAGCTCATCGATAGTGGAGCAGAGTGCGTACGGGACATCTCAGTCTTACTTAATTATTTTGAAATCAATCGTGGTCGCGATGCTGGACCACTTAATCACCGTTTTTACACAACAGCCAGCAGCCAAAGTTTTGCACAAATTGGTGAAGAATGGCTGGAAAAAGAGATTCATGTGGAGCATGTAGAATTATGACAAATAAAATTTATGAATATAAGGATGAACAGGACTGGTATGTCGGGTCCTATGGTATTTTTGGTGGCGTCCGGACGTTGACGGATGATGACTTGGATTTTCCTCTATTGGAGTTTGCCCAAAGATTTCGAGATGAGGATCGAGGTTTTCCTGTTTCTGTTACTGTTTTACGCTATGGTTCTCTCTACCGTTTATTGTCTTTTGTGGTAGATATCCTCAACCAAGAAATGGGACGAAATGTAGAAGTCATTCAACGTCAGGGGGGGGTTCTCTTAGTTGAAAATGGGCAACTCCTGCATGTAGAATTGCCTAAAGAAGGTGTTGATGTAGAAGCATTCTTTGAGACAAACAAGGTCAGAGAAACCTTATTGATTGCGACTCGTAACGAAGGCAAGACCAAAGAGTTCCGAGCTATCTTTGATAAGTTAGGCTACGATGTGGAAAATCTTAATGACTATCCTGACCTGCCTGAAGTAGCTGAAACAGGCATGACCTTCGAAGAAAATGCCCGTCTCAAGGCAGAAACCATTTCTCAATTAACGGGCAAGATGGTTTTGGCAGATGATTCTGGTCTCAAAGTCGATGTCCTTGGTGGCTTACCAGGCGTCTGGTCAGCTCGTTTCGCAGGTGTGGGAGCAACTGACCGTGAAAATAATGCCAAACTCTTGCACGAATTGGCCATGGTCTTTGAACTCAAGGACCGCTCGGCTCAGTTCCACACAACCCTAGTCGTGGCCAGTCCCAACAAGGAAAGCTTGGTTGTTGAAGCAGACTGGTCAGGTTATATTAACTTTGAACCTAAGGGTGAAAATGGCTTTGGCTATGATCCCCTCTTCCTTGTAGGAGAAACAGGTGAGTCATCAGCTGAATTAACCCTGGAAGAAAAAAATAGTCAATCTCACCGTGCCTTAGCCGTTAAGAAACTTTTGGAGGTATTTCCATCATGGCAAAGCAAACCATCATTGTAATGAGCGATTCCCATGGCGATAGCTTGATTGTGGAAGAAGTCCGTGATCGCTATGTGGGCAAAGTCGATGCCGTTTTTCATAACGGCGATTCTGAACTACGTCCGGATTCTCCACTTTGGGAGGGCATCCGCGTTGTTAAAGGGAACATGGACTTCTACGCCGGCTACCCAGAACGTCTGGTGACTGAGCTTGGTTCGACCAAGATTATCCAAACTCATGGTCACTTGTTTGACATCAATTTCAACTTTCAAAAGTTGGACTACTGGGCTCAGGAGGAAGAGGCCGCTATCTGCCTCTATGGTCACTTGCATGTGCCAAGTGCTTGGTTGGAAGGCAAGATCCTCTTTCTAAATCCAGGTTCTATCAGTCAACCACGAGGTACCATCAGAGAATGTCTCTATGCTCGTGTGGAGATTGATGATAGTTACTTCAAAGTGGACTTTTTGACACGAGATCACGAGGTGTATCCAGGTTTGTCCAAGGAGTTTAGCCGATGATTGCCAAGGAGTTTGAGACTTTCTTGTTGGGGCAGGAGGAAACTTTTTTGACCCCTGCTAAAAATCTAGCTGTGTTGATTGATACCCACAATGCGGATCATGCGACCCTCTTGCTCAGTCAGATGACCTATACCCGTGTTCCTGTTGTGACAGATGAAAAACAGTTTGTTGGGACGATTGGGCTCAGAGATATTATGGCTTATCAGATGGAGCATGACTTGAGCCAAGAAATCATGGCGGATACGGATATCGTTCATATGACCCAAACGGACGTAGCGGTTGTTTCGCCTGATTTCACCATTACGGAGGTCTTGCACAAGCTGGTAGATGAGTCCTT
Organism: Streptococcus sp. 339; assembly: GCF_013277285.1. Taxonomy (NCBI): domain Bacteria; kingdom Bacillati; phylum Bacillota; class Bacilli; order Lactobacillales; family Streptococcaceae; genus Streptococcus; species Streptococcus sp. 339. Next base: position 3,164 of record NZ_VMMR01000067.1, read on the forward strand.
CTTGCCGGTTGTGGATGCGTCTGGTATTTTCCAAGGGATTATCACGCGCAAGTCTATCCTCAAAGCAGTCAATGCCCTCTTGCATGACTTTAGTAAGGAATATGAGATTCGATGCAAATGAGAGATAGGATTTCAGCCTTTTTAGAAGAAAAGCAGGGCTTATCTGCCAATTCCAAGCAGTCCTATAAGTATGATTTGGAGCAATTTTTAGACATAGTAGGCGAGCGGGTTTCTGATACTAGTCTCAAGATTTACCAAGCCCAGCTAGCCAATCTAAAAATCAGCGCTCAGAAGCGAAAGATTTCGGCCTGTAATCAATTTCTCTACTTTCTCTATCAAAAAGGAGAAGTGGACAGCTTTTACCGTTTGGAATTAGCTAAACAAGCTGAAAAGAAGACCGAGAAGTCAGAACTGTTAGACCTAGACTCTTTTTGGCAGGAAAGCGACTATCCAGAGGGCCGCTTACTGGCTCTCCTAATCTTGGAAATAGGGCTCTTGCCCAGTGAGATTTTAGCTCTAAAGGTTGCGGATATCAATCTGGATTTTCAGGTGTTGCGAATCAAGAAGGATTCCCAACAGAGGATTGTCACCATTCCCACAACCTTGCTTTCAGAGTTGGAACCCTTGATGGGCCAGACCTATCTTTTTGAAAGGGCAGGGAAAGCCTATTCTCGTCAGTGGGCCTTTCGTCAGCTAGAAGCTTTTGTCAAGGAGAAAGGTTTTCCAGCACTATCAGCCCAAGCCTTGCGGGAACAGTTCATTCTACGACAAATTGAAAACAAGGTCGATTTGTACGAAATTGCAAAAAAATTAGGATTAAAAACAGTCCTGACCTTAGAAAAGTATAGATAATGGATATTAAATTAAAGGATTTTGAAGGGCCCCTGGACTTGCTCTTGCACCTGGTTTCTAAGTATCAGATGGATATCTACGATGTGCCCATTACGGAAGTCATTGAACAGTATCTAGCCTATGTCTCAACTCTGCAGGCCATGCGTCTGGAAGTGACGGGCGAGTACATGGTCATGGCCAGCCAGCTCATGCTGATTAAGAGTCGTAAACTCCTTCCAAAGGTAGCGGAAGTGACAGATTTGGAAGATGACCTAGAGCAGGATCTTCTCTCTCAAATCGAAGAATACCGCAAGTTCAAGCTTTTGGGGGAGCACTTGGAAGCCAAGCACCAAGAACGGGCCCAGCACTATTCCAAAGCGCCGACAGAGTTGATTTACGAAGATGCGGAGCTTGTGCATGACAAGACGACCATTGACCTCTTTTTGGCTTTTTCAAATATCCTAGCCAAGAAAAAAGAGGAGTTTGCACAAAATCACACGACTATCTTGCGGGATGAGTATAAGATTGAGGACATGATGATTATTGTGAAAGAATCCTTGATTGGACGAGATCAATTGCGCTTGCAGGATTTGTTCAAGGAAGCCCAGAATGTCCAAGAGGTCATCACCCTCTTTTTGGCAACCCTAGAGTTAATCAAAACCCAGGAGCTGATCCTCGTGCAAGAGGAGAGTTTCGGAGATATCTATCTCATGGAAAAGAAGGAAGAAAGTCAAGTGCCTCAAAGCTAGACTTGATAGAGAGGAAAGATGAGTACTTTAGCAAAAATAGAAGCGCTCTTGTTTGTAGCGGGTGAAGATGGGATTCGGGTCCGCCAGTTAGCTGAACTCCTCTCTCTGCCACCGACAGGCATCCAGCAGAGTTTAGGAAAATTAGCCCAGAAGTATGAAAAGGACCCAGATTCCAGTTTGGCTTTGATTGAGACAAGTGGTGCTTATAGATTGGTGACCAAGCCTCAATTTGCAGAGATTTTGAAGGAATACTCTAAGGCGCCTATCAACCAGAGCTTGTCTCGGGCTGCCCTTGAGACCTTGTCCATTATTGCCTACAAACAGCCGATTACGCGGATAGAAATTGATGCCATCCGTGGGGTTAACTCGAGTGGAGCCTTGGCAAAGTTGCAAGCTTTTGACCTGATAAAGGAAGACGGGAAAAAGGAAGTATTGGGGCGCCCCAACCTCTATGTGACTACGGATTATTTCCTAGATTACATGGGGATAAACCATTTAGAAGAATTACCAGTGATTGATGAGCTTGAGATTCAAGCCCAAGAAAGCCAATTATTTGGTGAAAGGATAGAAGAAGATGAGAATCAATAAGTATATTGCCCACGCAGGTGTGGCCAGTAGGAGAAAAGCAGAAGAGCTGATCAAGCAAGGTTTGGTGACGGTTAACGGCCAAGTGGTGCGTGAACTAGCAACCACTATCAAGTCAGGCGACAAGGTCGAAGTTGAAGGTCAACCTATCTACAACGAAGAAAAGGTCTATTATCTGCTTAACAAACCACGCGGTGTGATTTCCAGTGTAACAGATGACAAGGGTCGCAAGACGGTTGTCGACCTCTTGCCCAATGTCAAAGAGCGCATTTACCCTGTGGGTCGTTTGGACTGGGATACATCAGGTGTCTTGATTTTGACCAATGATGGGGACTTTACAGACGAGATGATTCACCCTCGTAATGAGATTGACAAGGTTTATGTCGCGCGTGTTAAAGGTGTGGCCAATAAGGACAATCTCCGCCCCTTGACCCGTGGTCTTGAGATTGATGGTAAGAAAACCAAGCCAGCTGTTTATGAAATTCTCAAAGTGGACCCAGTCAAAAATCGCTCTGTGGTGCAGTTGACCATCCATGAAGGGCGTAACCATCAGGTTAAAAAGATGTTTGAAGCTGTTGGTCTCCAAGTAGACAAGTTGTCTCGGACTCGTTTCGGACACCTAGACTTGACAGGACTCCGTCCAGGAGAATCCCGTCGTCTTAACAAAAAAGAAATCAGCCAACTACACACCATGGCTGTAAGCAAGAAATAATGAAACGAATTTTAATAGCGCCTGTGCGCTTTTACCAACGTTTTATCTCGCCAGCCTTTCCACCCTCTTGTCGCTTTGAGCCGACTTGTTCCAACTACATGATTCAGGCTATTGAAAAACATGGCTTCAAGGGTGTCTTGATGGGCTTGACTCGGATTTTACGTTGTCATCACTGGTCGAAAACAGGTAAGGACCCCGTCCCAGATCACTTTTCCCTTAAACGGAATCAAGAAGAAAAATAAGAGGCTGGGCAAACAGATTTCAAAATGATAAAAACGCATCCTATCAGGTTTTCATGAACTACTTGATAGGATGTGTTTTATCATGTCAAAATTTTACTTAAATTGAGTTTAAATCAGCTTATTTCAAGGCTTTTTGTGTGTCTTCAATCATGAGTTTTGTTGATTCAAGACCGCCTCCACTTAGATACCAGAGGTCTGGTGTTAGTTGGATAATCTTACCATTTTTAGCGGCAGGTGTTTCAGCGATAAGGGCATTTTCTAGGACACCGTCGTTGCTAGAGTTATCCCCACCGATGGCAAGGGTACGGTTGATGACAAAGAGAATGTCAGGGTTGATTTCTTTGACACTTTCAAAGCTGACTTCTTGTCCGTGGCGAGAATCTTCAAATTGAGTATCAGTTGGCTTGAATTTCAAGGTTTGATACAAGAAAGAAAAACGAGATTGAGCACCAAAGGCTGCCATTTTTCCTTCATTAAGGAGGATGGCAAGGGCTTTTTTGTCAGAGCTTTCATTTTTAGTAGCGACTTCTTGAATGCTCTTGTCTAGCTTGACTAATTCTTCCTTGGATTTCTGTGCACCAGTTTCGCCGAAGGCGCTTGCTAAGGATTCGATATTAACCTTGGTAGAAGTCCAGTAGTCGTCCTTGCTTGCTTGGAAGAGAACTGTTGGGGCGATTTCTTTGAATTTGTCTACGAATTTTTGTGTACGTAGGGAAGCAATAATCAAATCAGGCTCAAGGGCGGCGATAGCTTCTAAATCAGGTTCTCTCATAGAACCAACATTTTTAACTTTTCCAGCTAGGTCTTTGAGATAGGTTGGTACTGTTTTTGTAGGCATTCCAACGATATTTTTTTCAAATCCTAGAGCACGAATAGTATCCGCAGCGCCGAGGTCAAAGGTCACAATCTTTTCAGGAACTTTGGAAAGTTTGACTTCGTCTAGTGAACTTTTAATGGTTATCTCTGTTGGAGCAGAGTTGCTTGTTTCCGACTGACTAGTGCTTGAGTTTGTATTTGTACTGCATGCACCAAGTAGAAGCAAGAAGCTGGCCGCTAGGGCAGTGAGATAAAGTTTAAGGGATGTTTTCATAATTTCTCCTTTTTAAAATGTGATAACGATTTAGGGAGTCTCTAGGTTTTATTGACTAAGAGACTGAAAGTTCTCTAACTTGAGCTTCTATGTTACTAGCTATAGATACAAATCTTTTTGCCATTGATATCAGCTAGCGTGATAGGAATCTCATATAGTTGACTGAGCAGGTCAGCCTGCATGATTTGATCGGTTCTTCCCTTGCTAAAGACTTGACCGTCCTTGAAGGCGACAATTTCATCCGCATACTGGCTGGCCATGTTGATATCGTGGAGAACGATGATAATGGTCTTTCCGAGTTCCTCCACCAGTCGCTTGAGAATCTGCATCATGTTGACGCTTTGCTTGATATCGAGATTGTTGAGTGGTTCGTCCAGCAAGATAAAGTTTGTATCCTGGGCCAGTACCATAGCGATAAAGACCCGCTGGAGCTGGCCTCCAGACAGGCTATCTATGTAGCGGTCTTTTAAGTTGGTCAGTTCCAGATAGTCCAGAGTTTCTCGGATTTTTCCCCAATCTTCTGGTCTCAGTCGACCTCGGCTGTAGGGAAAACGTCCAAAACTGACCAGTTCTTCAACAGTCAATTTGGCTTGGTAATTGATTTTCTGCTTTAGGATGGTGAGTTCTTGAGCCAGTTCTTGCGAATTCCAGCTCTCGATTTCACGGCCTTTGATACTGAGAATTCCCTGATCTTTCTTGGTCAGTCTGCTCATGATGGAGAGGAGAGTCGATTTTCCAGCACCGTTTGGACCAATGAAGGCTGTCAGTTTCTGAGGACTGACTTCAAGGGAAATACCTTGCAGAATATCCTGTTTTTGAATGGATTTGTCAATGTTTTCCAGTTTCACCGACGAGCCCTCCTGTAAAGTAAGATAAAGAATAAAAAGCCACCCACACTCTCGATGATCATACTGATGCGAATTTCCAGAGCAAATACTCGTTCAATTAGGGCTTGTCCCAAAGTCAAACTGATAAATCCGATCAGAATGGCCACGATAAAGAGTAACTTGTGCCGATAGTCATTGACAATTAGGTAGGTGAGGTTGGCTAGCATAAAACCGAAGAAGGCCATGGGCCCTACCAAGGCAGTGGCCGTTGAGGTCAAAAGTACGATGCCCCAGAGGAGCTCTTTCTGTTCTTTTTCAACATCGAGTCCCAATATCTGAGCTGTTTCTCTTTGTAGGTGCAAGACATCCAGAATGACTGCTTTTCGAAAGAAAAAGATTGTCAAAGCAAGGATAATCAGAGAACCAATGGCTAGGATGGAAGTGTTGAGATGTTGAAAGGAGGCAAAGAGACTATTCTGCAGTTTATCGTATTCGTTTGGATCCATCAGGACCTGAAGGAAGGTACTGATATTTCGAAAGAGACTTCCGAGGGCTAGACAGATCAACAGAATGAAGACAAGGTCTTGCTTCATCAGTGTCTTCAAGTAGCCTTGCAAGGCGAGAAAGAAGAGGGATTGAAGTAGAAGTAAGACTAGGAATTCTAAAATGGGAGACTTCCCGAGTTGAAGAAACTTACTTTCAAAAACCAGTAGTAGGGTTTGTAGTAGGACGTAGAAGGATTCGATTCCTAAAATACTAGGCGTCAGGAATCGATTTTCCGTCAGGGTTTGAAAACTAATGGTCGAAATCCCAGTCGCGATGGCTACCAAGAGATAAACGATGATCTTTTGGGAACGCAACTTCCAAGTAAAGGCTGACAAGTGAGTGATGGGCCAAAAGTAGAGAAGACAAGCTCCGATGGCAAGAATAATGAGAAGGCAGAAGAGCTTGGTATGTTTGCTTTTAGTCTGCATCTTTTCGTCCCCCTCTCCAGAGAAGTAGGATAAAGACGAGGCTACCAATGATTCCTAGCAAGAGACTGACAGACAACTCATAGGGTCTGATCAGAACTCGGGATAGGATATCGCAAGCCAGAACTAGATTGGCACCAACCAGTGCGACCATGAGTTTGGTTTGACTCAGATTATCTCCATAACGCTTGCGAATAAGATTGGGAACAATAACTCCAAGAAATGGTAAGGCACCCACGGTAATCATGGTGACGCTTGTCGTTAATGCAATCAGAAAGAGAGCTAGTTTTTCAAGTAGGGAGTAAGAAATCCCCAAACTTTCACTGGTTTCTTTTCCTAGATTCATGATGGTAAAAGTTTGGGATAATTTCCAAACGGCTATCAGGATAATGAGGCCTAAGAAGAGCCACTCATACTGATGGGTCTGAATCATGGAGAAGGATCCTTGGGTCCAAGCAGTCATACTCTGAACCAGATTGAAACGATAGGCGATAACTTCTGTGACTGAGTCGATAATCCCACTATAGATGATTCCAATCAGAGGCAACATCCACCTTTCCTTTACAGTAAAAATGGTCATAAAGGCTAGGAAGAAGAGGGTAAATATGATGGATGAAACAAAAGCGAAGAGCATCTTTTGGGTTAGACTCGCAGACGGAAAGATAAAGAGGCTCAATACCATTCCCAGTTTGGCGGCTTCAGTGGTTCCAACTGTACTCGGAGCAGCAAACTGATTTTGAGTGATGGTCTGCATGAGAAGGCCTGCCATACTCATACTAGAGGCCGCAAGGAGAATACTGATGGTTCTTGGAAGACGGGACTCCTGAAATAGTAGCCAGGTCTGCTGGTCGAAAGCAAAGAGTTTTCCCCATGAAAAATCACTGGTTCCAATGCTAATAGAGAGAAAGACTAGGAGCAGAAGTAAGCCAATTAAATAATGAGAAAGTTTCATACCCCGTCCTTTCATGTAGATTTGGTATCGAAAGATACCTGCGGATATTACTGTAACATGTTTTTTCTAATCTGTCAATAAAATTTCTGACAATTTAATGTAAAAAAGAAAGAAAAATTCCTGAAAGAATATCTGTCTCTCTTTTTTATAGGAAAACTGAGTAAGAAACTATCCACCTTCCCACTATCCTTCTCCTCTAAAAAGTGGTAAAATGGATGAAAGAAAGAAGGAACTGAAATGACAACATTATTTTCAAAAATCAAAGAAGTAACAGAACTTGCTGCTATCTCAGGTCATGAGGCGCCTGTCCGTGCTTATCTTCGTGAAAAATTGACACCGCATGTGGATGAAGTGGTGACAGATGGCTTGGGTGGTATTTTCGGAATTAAACATTCAGAAGCTGCAGATGCACCGCGTGTCTTGGTCGCTTCTCACATGGATGAAGTTGGTTTTATGGTCAGCGAAATCAAGCCAGATGGTACCTTCCGTGTGGTAGAAATCGGTGGTTGGAATCCTATGGTGGTTAGCAGCCAACGTTTCAAACTCTTGACTCGTGACGGTCGTGAAATCCCTGTAATCTCAGGCTCTGTCCCTCCGCATTTGACACGTGGAACAGGTGGACCAACCATGCCAGCTATTTCAGATATTATTTTTGATGGTGGTTTTGCGGACAAGGCTGAGGCAGAAAGTTTTGGCATCCGTCCTGGCGACACCATCGTACCAGATAGTTCTGCAATCTTGACAGCCAATGAAAAAAATATCATCTCAAAAGCTTGGGATAACCGCTACGGTGTTCTTATGGTAAGTGAGCTAGCAGAAGCCCTTTCAGGTCAAAAACTCGGAAATGAACTTTATCTTGGCTCTAATATCCAAGAAGAAGTTGGTCTCCGTGGTGCTCACACTTCCACAACCAAGTTTGACCCAGAAGTCTTCCTAGCAGTTGACTGTTCACCAGCAGGTGATGTCTACGGTGGTCAAGGCAAGATTGGAGATGGAACCTTGATTCGTTTCTACGATCCAGGTCACTTGCTTCTCCCGAGGATGAAGGATTTCCTTTTGACAACGGCTGAAGAAGCTGGTATCAAGTACCAATACTACTGTGGTAAAGGTGGAACTGACGCTGGCGCAGCTCATCTGAAAAATGGTGGTGTCCCATCTACAACAATCGGTGTTTGCGCTCGTTATATCCATTCTCACCAAACCCTCTATGCAATGGATGACTTCCTAGAAGCCCAAGCTTTCTTGCAAGCCTTGGTGAAGAAATTGGATCGTTCAACGGTTGATTTGATTAAAAATTATTAAACCATAAGGGAGGTGGTAGGGATGGTAGAACCAAACCTAGAAAGCCTTATAAAAGATCTTTACAATCATGCTCGACATGATTTGAGTGAGGATTTAGTTGCTGCTCTCCTAGAGACTGCTAAAAAACTGCCTACTACAAATGAGCAATTGCTGGCAGTTCGTCTCTCAGGTTTGGTCAATCATGAATTGCTCCTAAATCCCAAACATCCGGCACCTGAGTTGCTCAATTTGGCTCGTTTTATCAAGAGAGAAGAAACCAAGTACAGAGGAACCGCAGTTTCTGCGCTTATGTATGGGGAGATTTTTAAAATGCTTTGATTCCATTGTGGATCAAAGTATTTTTTGGTACGACGGGCATGTCGTGCATCTGAGGTGTAAGTCCTCGGTGGGCACCTGCTACCGGTGAACCCAATAGCGATTCCCAAGCCTGACTATCGTGAGGTAGCGGATTAAAACGGTCTGGAGATAGACCGTTTTAAGTCTGACACTGGAAATAAGAATCGTTAGAGGAAGGGATAGCGAAATCGTGGCTCTACGAACAGGAAGGTGATAGTAAGGCGTATATAGCGGATAAGGGGGCCTCAAACTCTAAAGTCCAAAAA
>NZ_VMMR01000068.1:0-2843 GCF_013277285.1 Streptococcus sp. 339
ATGCGACTGATGAAACAAAAGAAGTGGCTGACTCAGTTACGCAAACAGTTGAACTAACAAGAACCAACAAGCGTAACAAAGTGACAGGTAAAGTAACAGCAGGAGACTGGTCAACAGGTACATGGGGTTCTCAAGACTCTCCAACTGTAACCAACTATGACGCCCCAGATAAGGCAACTGTAGCGGAAGCAACTGTAACATCAACAACTACAGATACAACCGAAGTAGTGAAATACCCACAAGCTACAGAAGATGTTAAAGAAAGCAAAACTGTTACCCGTACCATCAAGTATGTAGATGCGACTGATGAAACAACAGAAGTAGCTAGCCCAGTTACGCAAACCGTCACCTTAACGCGAACCAACAAGCGTAACAAAGTGACAGGTAAAGTAACAGAAGGAGACTGGTCAACAGGTACATGGGGTTCTCAAGACTCTCCAACTGTAACCAACTATGACGCCCCAGATAAGGCAACTGTAGCGGAAGCAACTGTAACATCAACAACTACAGATACAACCGAAGTAGTGAAATATCCGCAAGCTACAGAAGATATTAAAGAAAGCGAAACTGTTACCCGTACCATCAAGTATGTAGATGCGACTGATGAAACAACAGAAGTAGCTAGCCCAGTTACGCAAACAGTTGAATTAACAAGAACCAACAAGCGTAATAAAGTGACGAAAGTCGTGACAGAAGGTGAATGGACAACAGGCAACTGGGACGAAGTCGTATCGCCAGAAATTGAAAATTATGGTAAACCAGATTTACCAAAAGTATCGAATGCAGAAGTAACAGCAGATTCAAAAGGTACGACTATTTTGGTAAGGTATGACCGTTTATCAAGACCAGAAAAACCAATTCCAGAAATTCCAAGTCCTCAGGAACCAGGTGCTCCAGGTGAACCGACTCCAGACAAACCAAACCCACAACCAAATCCAGAGCATCCAAGTGTTCCGACACCAAACCCAGAACTACCAAATCAAGAGACTCCAATACCAGAGCTAACTCCAGAACCAGGTACTCCAAAAACTGAAATTCCAGTGAGTCCAGACCCAGAAGTTCCGACTTCTGAGACAAATAAAAGAGAGGAATTGCCAAACACAGGTCCAGAAGCGAATGCTACCTTGGCTAGCGCTGGTATCATGACCTTATTAGCTGGTCTAGGATTAGGATTCTTCAAGAAAAAAGAAGATGAAAAATAATAGATTTTAGAATCTAGGAACAAGGAAAAGCTCACAGATGTGGGCTTTTTCCTGGTTTTGAGAACGAGGTCTTTCGAGAAGATTAAAAACGCTTACAAGTTCATTAGACTGGGAAACTCTGAATCCTATTTTTTTAAAAATATTTCCAGAAATCAGTTGCTAAATAGGGTAAAAATTGATAGAATAAAGAATATCTAAAAAATTTTAAGGAGAATCTAGCAAATGGATTTCACATGGGCACTGAAATATGCCACTGAATTTTTGGGAACTGCCATTTTGATCATTCTTGGGAATGGTGCAGTTGCCAACGTTGAACTTAAAGGTACGAAAGGTCACCAAAGTGGCTGGCTCGTCATCGCTGTTGGTTATGGTATGGGGGTTATGATCCCAGCCTTGATGTTTGGTAACGTATCTGGGAACCACATCAACCCTGCTTTCACTCTAGGACTTGCAGTTAGCGGTCTTTTCCCTTGGGCACAAGTGGTACCTTACATTATCGCGCAAGTCTTGGGGGCTATCTTTGGTCAAGCCTTAGTTGTGGCAACACACCGTCCATTCTACTTGAAAACTGAAAACCCAAATAACATCTTGGGAACTTTCTCAACTATTTCAAGTATTGACCATGGTACAAAAGAAAGTCGCTATGCAGCAACTGTTAATGGTTTTGTAAACGAGTTTGTTGGTTCATTTGTTTTGTTCTTTGCAGCTCTCGGTTTGACTAAAAACTTCTTTGGTGCTGAAGTGCTTCAATACATGAAACAAATGGCAACACAAGCAGGACAGACAGTTGATTTTTCTGACTTGGCTATTAAAGCACAGGTGGCTCCACACACTGCTTCAGGACTTTCTGTGGCTCACTTGGCACTTGGATTCCTCGTTATGGCTTTGGTAACATCACTTGGAGGACCTACAGGACCTGCCTTGAACCCAGCTCGTGACTTGGGGCCACGTCTCCTTCATGCTTTCCTTCCGAAATCAGTTCTTGGTGAGAATAAAGGCGATTCAAAATGGTGGTATTCTTGGGTACCAGTAGTAGCACCTATTGCAGCAGCAATTGCGGCAGTAGCTGTATTCAAATTCCTTTATCTCTAAGAAATAGCTCCTTTAACATTTGAGTGAGCACCATTTATAAGTAAGAGAGGATCAGATTGGTTCTCTCTTTTTGATTTTTCAGGGAAATGAAAGAAAATCGACACAAACTCCTCTCCAGCAGTGGTTTAAAAGTCTCAGTGGGTTATTCCAACTTTAATGGGCTATAGTAGGTTGCAGTTGAAATAATAGACCCTTTTTCTCAAACATTGTGAGAAATTAGTTTGAATTCCCCAATCAAATTGTGCAGTTTTCATTCTACTATATATTATATTATCGGAGATGGGTTCCCTATCTTGTAAGTCTGCTTTATAGTGGGTTGAAGTTGGAATAGTCCGCCCTTCTTTCTCGAACATTGTGAGGAATTGATTTGCCTTCCTCAACAAAATGTTTAGTTTTTATTTCATTTTGCCATAAAATAAGCGATTAGGGGGCTATTCTTCGACCAACATTGGCTCTGCTGTGTCCTATGATTGTTATCGTTTTATCTGCAATCTTATACTCAATGAAAATCAAAGAGCAAACTAGGAAACTAATACTGGACTAAAATCA
>NZ_VMMR01000069.1:0-12711 GCF_013277285.1 Streptococcus sp. 339
TAATGGAAGTGGAGCGAAGTGAGGAATCGTCAAACGGTAGGGTATAGGCTGTTTGAAGGGTGCTACGAAAAAGATAGGGTAAGGTGAAATTATAGCGGGATGAAATAAGATATGAACAAATTGATTGGGGGAATTAAATCGCTTTCTATCGATGTTTTAGAAGATACAGTGCCCTAGTCCAACTTCAATATACTATAAAAGAACAGATGGAAGCAATTATGATTGACTTCTATCTTTAAAATAAATGGTCTGATAGGAAAAACGTGACTCCTCATAAAATATAGTATAGTACAGATGGAAGGCTTTTGTAGACTGGAGGACGAAGGAGTTTAGAAACTCTCGTTAAAAGTTAGTTGAATCGGAGTATGGTGATGTAAATCATTATCAAAAATTATTTCTAAATCGAAATAGTTGACAGTTGAAAGGACAAGTGTTACAATTATTCTATTCATTTCGATATCGAAATAATTGGAGGTGTTATGAAAGATAGTCATTTGCTAGCCCATCATATTCGTTTGTTGAATGGGCGGATTTTTCAGAAGTTACTGAGCCAAGATCCTGAGGCTCTTTATAGGGGTGAACAGGGCAAGATTTTAGCGGTTTTATGGAATAGTGAAACTGGCTGCGCAACTGCGACAGATATCGCGCTTGCGACTGGGCTTGCGAATAATACGCTGACAACTATGATAAAAAAGCTAGAGGAACAAAAGCTTGTAATTGTTAGTCCGTGTGGAAAAGACAAGCGTAAGAAGTATTTAGTTTTAACGGAGTTAGGCAAGTCCCAGAAAGAAGTGGGGCATCGTGTCAGTCAGAAATTGGATACTATCTTTTACAAAGGATTTTCAGAGGAAGAAATTCACCAATTTAAAGGTTTTCAAGAAAGAATTTTGGCGAATCTGAAAGAGAAGGGAAATGAGATTTAGAATATGTCACAACAAGTGAAAAATGCTCAAACCTATACATCCATGCCATTCAAGACGGACGAGTTGCTGAGGCTCAAGCCCAGTCTGTAGGGGATACCTATATCCAACATTCGACAGGTGTTCCTGACGGGAAAGAAGAATTTGAAGCCTTCTTTGCAGATTTCTTTGAGCGTCATCCAGAGCGTCAGATTAAGATTGTCCGCACCATTGAGGATGGCAATCTGGTCTTTGTTCATGTTCATCAATATCTGAAGGGTGGAGAAGATCAATTGGTGACGACGGATACTTTCCGTGCGGATGAGAATGGTCGTATTGTTGAGCATTGGGATGTCATTGACTACTATCGAACACCTGAAAATGACCAACTAGATCAAATTTTTGGAGATTTTGAAATCAAGGATTTGGATAAGAAAGCAGAAAATAAAAAGCTGGTTCGCCGTTTCTTGACAGAAATTTTCCAAAATGGGGAGCTAGAGCAGTGGAGTGATTATGTGGCAGACGATTTGATTCAGCATAATCATGAGATTGGACAAGGAAGTGCTGCTTATAAAAACTATGTGGCTGAATATAGTGTCACTTTTGACTTTGTTTTCCAACTCTTAGGACAAGGAAACTATGTGGTTAGCTATGGTCAGACTCAGATTGATGGCCTTGCTTATGCTCAGTACGATATCTTCCGTTTAGAGAACGGGAAAATTGTGGAGCATTGGGATAATAAGGAAGTCATGCCTAAGGTAGAAGACTTGACTAATCGAGGGAAGTTTTAAATGAGGACAAAGAATGATTGAATACAAAAATGTAGCACTGCGCTATACAGAAAAGGATGTCTTGAGAGATGTCAACTTACAGATTGAGGATGGGGAATTTATGGTTTTAGTAGGGCCTTCTGGGTCAGGTAAGACGACCATGCTCAAGATGATTAACCGTCTTTTGGAACCAACTGATGGAAATATTTATATGGATGGGAAGCGCATCAAAGACTATGATGAGCGTGAACTTCGTCTTTCTACTGGTTATGTTTTACAGGCTATTGCTCTTTTTCCAAATCTAACAGTTGCGGAAAATATTGCTCTCATTCCTGAAATGAAGGGCTGGACTAAGGAAGAAATTGCTCAGAAAACAGAAGAGCTCTTGGCTAAGGTTGGTTTACCAGTAGCCGAGTATGGGCATCGACTTCCGAGTGAATTATCTGGTGGAGAACAGCAACGGGTCGGTATTGTCCGTGCCATGATTGGTCAGCCTAAGATTCTCCTCATGGATGAGCCGTTTTCAGCCTTGGATGCTATTTCGAGAAAACAGTTGCAGGTTCTGACGAAAGAATTGCATAAAGAATTTGGGATGACAACTATTTTTGTAACCCATGATACGGATGAAGCTCTGAAATTGGCGGACCGTATTGCTGTCTTGCAGGATGGAGAGATTCGCCAAGTAGCGAATCCCGAGACCATTTTAAAAGCCCCTGCAACAGACTTTGTAGCAGACTTGTTTGGAGGTAGTGTTCATGACTAATTTAATTACAACTTTTCAGGATCGTTTTAGTGATTGGTTGACAGCTCTATCTCAACATTTGCAGTTGTCACTATTGACCTTGTTGCTGGCTATTTTGCTTGCGATTCCCTTGGCTGTTTCTCTTCGCTATCATGAGAAGTTGGCCGACTGGGTCTTGCAGATTGCAGGGATTTTCCAGACCATCCCGTCTCTGGCCTTGTTGGGACTCTTTATCCCCTTGATGGGAATTGGAACCTTGCCGGCTTTGACAGCGTTAGTGATTTATGCGATCTTTCCGATTTTACAAAATACCATCACTGGACTCAAGGGAATTGATCCAAGTCTACAAGAGGCTGGGATTGCCTTTGGGATGACTAGGTGGGAGCGTCTCAAGAAGTTTGAAATTCCACTTGCTATGCCTGTTATCATGTCTGGGATTCGGACAGCAGCTGTCTTGATTATCGGTACGGCAACCTTGGCGGCTTTGATTGGTGCAGGGGGACTGGGTTCCTTTATCCTTTTGGGAATTGACCGTAATAATGCCAGTCTGATTTTGATTGGGGCACTTTCTTCTGCAGTGCTAGCCATTGCCTTTAACTTCCTACTAAAAGTGATGGAAAAGGCAAAATTGCGGACGATTTTCTCAGGTTTTGCCTTGGTGACCTTATTGCTAGGTCTGTCTTATAGTCCAGCCCTCTTAGCTCAAAAAGAGAAGGAAAACTTGGTGATTGCTGGAAAATTGGGTCCAGAACCAGAAATTTTGGCCAATATGTATAAATTACTGATTGAAGAAAATACCAGCATGACTGCGACTGTTAAACCAAATTTTGGGAAAACAAGCTTCCTCTATGAAGCTCTGAAAAAAGGCGATATTGACATCTATCCTGAATTTACAGGAACGGTGACTGAAAGTTTACTTCAACCATCACCGAAAGTAAGTCATGAGCCAGAGCAGGTTTATAATGTGGCGCGTGATGGTATTGCCAAACAGGATCATCTAGCCTATCTCAAACCTATGTCTTATCAAAATACCTATGCTGTAGCTGTTCCGAAAAAAATTGCTCAAGAATATGGCTTGAAGACCATTTCGGACTTGAAAAAAGTGGAAGGGCAGTTGAAGGCTGGATTTACCCTTGAGTTTAATGACCGTGAAGATGGAAATAAAGGATTGCAATCAATGTATGGTCTCAATCTCAATGTGGCGACCATGGAACCAGCCCTTCGCTATCAGGCAATTCAGTCAGGTGATATTCAAATCACGGATGCCTATTCGACTGATGCGGAATTGGCGCGTTATGATTTACAGATCTTGGAAGATGACAAGCAACTCTTCCCACCTTATCAAGGGGCACCACTCATGAAAGAAGCTCTTCTCAAGAAACACCCTGAGTTGGAAAAAGTTCTTAATAAATTGGCTGGTAAAATTACTGAAAGCCAGATGAGCCAGCTCAACTACCAAGTCGGTGTTGAAGGCAAGTCAGCAGAACAAGTAGCCAAGGAGTTTCTACAAGAACAAGGTTTGTTGAAGAAATAGCTTGAAAAGCTAAGCTCAACTTGGTTAAACGACTATATAGAAGAACGCTCAGACAATGTCGTCTGGGCTTTTTGGGTGTCAGAATTAATGATTTTCATTTTTAAATGGAAAATAAGAGAAAATTTTTAGGATTTTTCAAATTTTTACTGTAAAGACACTTGACTATTCACAAAATAGGTGTATAATGTGTTGTGAACTACTTAACAAATAAAGATTTCCAGCTCATGTCGACTAAGGATGGAAATCTTGTGTATAGACAGTTCAGTAGATATATAATAGAGCGTTGCGTCCGAAAGTCTATCCAGACACGGCTCTTTAAAAACAAAAGGAGAAATGATGCATACTTATTTGCAAAAGAAAATTGAAAATATCAAAACAACCCTAGGTGAAATGTCAGGTGGTTACCGTCGTATGGTTGTGGCTATGGCTGATTTAGGATTTTCAGGAACTATGAAGGCTATCTGGGATGACCTCTTTGCCCATCGTAGTTTTGCCCAGTGGATTTATTTGCTGGTTTTAGGAAGTTTTCCTCTCTGGCTGGAGTTGGTTTACGAACATCGTATTGTTGACTGGATTGGGATGATTTGTAGCTTGACAGGGATTATCTGTGTAATCTTTGTATCGGAAGGTCGAGCAAGTAATTATCTTTTTGGCTTGATTAACTCTGTTATTTACCTTATTTTGGCCCTACAGAAAGGCTTTTATGGTGAGGTGCTGACGACACTTTACTTCACAGTCATGCAGCCAATTGGACTTCTAGTTTGGATTTATCAGGCACAGTTTAAGAAGGAAAAGCAGGAGTTTGTCGCGCGTAAACTGGACGGCAAGGGCTGGACAAAGTATCTTTCCATCAGTGTGCTTTGGTGGTTGGCCTTTGGCTTCATTTATCAGTCTATTGGTGCCAATCGTCCCTATCGTGATTCAATCACAGATGCAACCAATGGGGTAGGGCAAATCCTCATGACAGCTGTTTACCGTGAACAGTGGATATTCTGGGCGGCTACCAATGTTTTTTCAATCTATCTCTGGTGGGGAGAAAGCCTGCAAATTCAAGGGAAATATCTAATTTATCTCATTAACAGTCTAGTTGGTTGGTATCAATGGAGCAAGGCAGCTAAGCAGAATACTGATTTACTTAACTAGGAAAAGATGTTTGAAAGTGCTGTTTTGAGATTTCGATTAAAACAGATATAGTTGATAATCAAGGATTTATAGTATGAAAAAGAGGATCGGCGGGTCCTCTTTTGTTGTTGAAAAGATAAAAAACTCAGTAACCTAGAAATAAGACAACTGAAGCTTTACTCTATATTCAATTTTTAGGAATGAGAAGGTCTAGATAAAATTGGACAACTTCCTGGTCTGTGAAATCTTGACCTTTTTTGAGCCACCAGGTCAATGTCTCGATAAAGTTGGACATGACCAAGTGTTGGAGGTAAGAAGTAGGCAGATTAGGGTGGGCTTCTTTTAAATTATCAGCTAGCACGGAATAGACATGGTGTTCTAGCTCTTTATGGAGTTGACGGAGGAAGTAGTCATTTTTGGAAAATAGCAGACTGGTGATATGGTCTTGGTTTTTATGAAAATGGAGAAAGAGGTGGGCGAGGTAATTCTCGGTTGAAATGGCTTGCTCTCTTTCAAAAAGATGATGGAAGAGGTAGCGGCAGAGCTGGTCCAGAAGAAGCTCCTTACTCTCATAGTGACAGTAAAAGGTGGATCGTCCCACATCTGCGAGATCAATGATATCCTGAACAGTAGTGGCCTCGTAGCCCTTAGCATTCAAAAGTTGTATAAAAGCTTGATAGATGGCTTTTTTGGTTTTGCTGATACGGCGGTCAATGTTAGTCATATGGACACTTAAGGCAAATTGTTCAGAACTGAATAAAGCTGACGTTTTGCTTCTATCCTTTCTTTGAGTTTTAGTGGATAATGATAATGAACAAGGTGTTCATAAATCTATTATAACAAAGGAATGAGAAATATGAAGGCAAAATATGCTGTTTGGGTGGCTTTTTTCTTAAATTTGACTTATGCCATTGTTGAGTTTATTGCAGGTGGAGTATTTGGTTCTAGCGCTGTTCTTGCTGACTCTGTGCATGACTTGGGAGATGCGATTGCAATTGGAATATCAGCTTTTCTAGAAACAATCTCCAATCGTGAAGAAGACAATCAGTACACCTTGGGCTATAAGCGGTTTAGCCTGCTAGGAGCCTTGGTAACAGCTGTGATTCTCGTAACGGGCTCTGTTCTAGTCATTTTGGAAAATGTCACGAAGATTTTGCATCCGCAACCAGTCAATGATGAGGGGATTCTCTGGTTAGGAATTATTGCGATTACTATCAATCTGTTAGCGAGTCTGGTGGTTGGTAAGGGAAAGACAAAGAATGAGTCTATTCTGAGTCTGCATTTTCTGGAAGATACGCTAGGGTGGGTAGCTGTTATCCTGATGGCGATTGTTCTTCGATTTACGGACTGGTATATCCTAGATCCTCTTTTGTCCCTTGTCATTTCTTTCTTTATTCTTTCAAAAGCCCTTCCACGTTTTTGGTCTAGACTCAAGATTTTCTTGGATGCTGTGCCAGAAGGTCTTGATATCAAGCAAGTAAAGAGTGGCCTGGAGCGATTGGACAATGTGGCCAGCCTTAATCAGCTTAATCTCTGGACTATGGATGCTTTGGAAAAAAATGCCATTGTCCATGTTTGTCTAAAAGAAATGGAACATATGGAAACTTGTAAAGAGTCTATTCGAATTTTCCTAAAAGATTGTGGTTTTCAAAATATTACCATTGAAATTGATGCTGACCTAGAAACTCACCAAACCCATAAGCGAAAGGTGTGTGACTTGGAACGGAGTTATGAGCATCAACATTAGAAAAAAGTGAAAAATACTTGGGTACTATCTTATTTGGAATAGAGTAATTTCTTTATTATTTAAATATTTCAAAAATTGGTAAGAGAAGAGCATTGTATAAATTCCAGATATATGATTGTTAATGATAAAAATTTTTCGATTAGATACAAAATGCTTGACTTGGAGTCAACTCAAAGTTATATAATAAGATAAGTGAGTTAGAGTAGCTTAAACTCAGTGAATGAAATGAGAGGAGGTTAGCCTATGAATATTAAATCTGCCAGTGATTTGTTGGGAATTTCAGCGGATACGATTCGGTATTATGAACGGGTTGGTCTTGTGCCACCGATTACTCGAACTGCAACAGGGATTCGTGATTTTCAAGATCAGGATATCGAAGCGCTGGAATTTATTAAGTGTTTTCGTTCGGCGGGTGTCTCTGTAGATAGTTTAGTTGACTATATGTCGCTCTACCAAAAGGGAGATGAAACGAGAGAGGAGAGGCTTGGTATTTTAGAAGAGGAAAAGCAAAAATTAGAGGAGCGCTTGTCTCAGCTACAGACAGCTTTAAATCGTTTAAATCTCAAAATTAAACTTTATAAGGAAGGAAAATTTTAAATGAAATCAGCAGTATATACAAAGGCAGGTCAGGTTGGACTTGCTAGCATTGAACGTCCGCAAATAATAGAAGCGGATGATGTGATTATTCGTGTGGTTCGTGCGTGCGTTTGTGGTTCAGATTTATGGAGGTACCGTAATCCAGAAACGAAAGCTGGACACAAAAATAGTGGACACGAAGCGATTGGGATTGTTGAAGAAGCTGGGGAAGCCATTACGACGGTGAAACCAGGTGATTTTGTGATTGTCCCTTTTACACATGGATGTGGTGAGTGTGATGCCTGTATTGCTGGATTTGACGGTTCTTGCGACAATCATATTGGCAATAATTTGGGGGGTGATTTTCAGGCAGAATATATTCGCTTCCACTATGCAAACTGGGCGCTGGTTAAAATCCCTGGTCAACCTTCTGACTATACAGAAGGGATGCTCAAGTCCCTTTTGACTCTTGCAGATGTCATGCCGACAGGCTATCATGCGGCACGTGTTGCAAATGTTCAAAAAGGGGACAAGGTTGTTGTTATCGGTGATGGGGCTGTTGGTCAATGTGCTGTCATCGCGGCTAAGATGCGTGGAGCATCACAAATTATCCTTATGAGCCGTCATGAAGACCGTCAAAAGATGGCTATGGAGTCAGGTGCGACAGCTGTTGTTGCAGAACGTGGTCAAGAAGGAATTACCAAGGTGCGTGAAATCCTCGGTGGAGGAGCAGACGCAGCACTTGAATGTGTTGGTACGGAGGCTGCTATAGAACAGGCGCTAGGTGTTCTTCATAATGGAGGGCGTATGGGCTTTGTAGGAGTCCCACACTATAATAATCGTGCTCTTGGTTCGACATTTATGCAAAATATCTCTGTAGCAGGTGGGGCAGCTTCTGCTACAACATACGATAAGCAATTTTTACTAAAAGCCGTCCTTGATGGTGATATCAATCCAGGTCGCGTCTTTACTTCAAGTTATAAACTGGAAGATATCGACCAAGCCTACAAAGATATGGATGAACGTAAGACCATTAAGTCTATGATTGTAATCGAATAAAAAACGAATAGGAGTTCTAAAACTCCTATTCTTGATTTAGGGTACTTTCTCTTAATGTCAGTTTGGTTCCCAACATGGTCAGGCTAGGTATTTTCCGACCGTGGAGGACTTCCTTGTTAAGAATATCCATACCTGCTCGCCCCATTTCTTCAGTATAAACTGTGATGCTGGAGAGGGGAGGATAAACCTGCTTGGTCAGGCTGGTGTCGTTAAAGGAAATGAGGCTGACACGGTCTGGTAGGCTGATTCCAGCTTCTTGGAGCGCACGAAGGGCACCGATGGCTAAACTATCGCTGGCTGCGAAAAATGCTGGTGGGAGTTGGTCTCCCAAGTTCTGAATGGCTTCCTTCATCAAGTCATAGCCAGACTGGGCAGTAAAGTTTCCTTGAAAGACCAGTTCATCATGATAGATTCCTTTTGCTTGACTGTAGTTTCTGAAATTTTCCAGCCGCTTATCCTCAATAATTTCTTCTTGGTCAGTTGTTTCTTCAAAGCCTGTTAGAATCCCGATACGGTCCATTCCTTGGCTGAGGAAATAATCGACAACCTGTTTTATGGCAGTGTAAAAGTCCGTAATAATACAAGTATGTCCCAGGGAAAGTGTATCACTGTCTAGAAAGACCAGGGGTTTTTGGTATTCTTCAAAGGCAGAAATCTGAGCTCGGCTAAATTTTCCGATGCAGAGAATCCCAATCACTTCCTCGCTTAAGGTAAAAGGATGGTCATTAAAATAGCGCAAGATATCATAGTCCAACTCTTGGGCTCTTTTTTCTATTCCTAGGCGAATCTGGTAGTAGTAGAGGTCGTCCAGCTCCCCTTGTTCGCTGACCCATTGGATAATGGCAATCTTTTGCTTGGGTTTGTGGGACTCGCCTGTCTTGAGGTGCTTGGTGTAGCCCAGCTCTTCAGCAACGGTTAAAATACGGTGTCTGGTTTCTTCTGTAACAGATAGGCTCTGGTCGCGATTGAGGACGCGGGATACGGTCGCGATAGAGACAGAGGCTAGCTGTGCAATGTCTTTTAAGGTAGCCATAAATCCTCCTTGATTAGGTTAGTATATCATGTTTTTCTTCTTTTTACTGATATTTTACTAAAATTTTAGTAAAAAGGATTGACCTTGAGAAATCCCTTGGATACAATAGAAGAAAACGATTACACGTTAAGGTGGCTTAACGGACAGTCAAAGGAGAAATCATATGACACAACATCTTACTGCTGAAACTCTTCGCAAAGACTTTCTTGCTGTTTTTGGTCAAGAAGCAGACCAAACTTTCTTTTCACCAGGTCGTATCAATTTGATTGGTGAACACACAGACTACAACGGTGGGCACGTTTTTCCTGCTGCTATTTCCTTGGGAACTTACGGTGCAGTTCGTAAGCGTGACGACCAAGTCTTGCGTTTCTACTCAGCTAACTTTGAGGACAAGGGCATTATCGAAGTGCCTCTCGCTGACCTCAAGTTTGAAAAAGAGCACAACTGGACCAACTATCCAAAAGGTGTCCTTCATTTCTTGCAAGAAGCTGGGCATGTGATTGACAAAGGTTTTGATTTTTATGTTTATGGGAATATCCCAAATGGTGCTGGTTTGTCTTCTTCAGCATCATTGGAACTCTTGACAGGGGTTGTGGCAGAGCATCTCTTTGATTTAAAATTAGAGCGTCTCGATTTGGTTAAAATCGGAAAACAAACAGAAAACAACTTTATCGGAGTCAACTCTGGTATTATGGACCAATTTGCTATCGGTATGGGTGCAGACCAACGTGCTATTTACTTAGATACTAACACTTTAGAGTATGACTTGGTGCCACTTGATTTGAAGGACAATGTTGTTGTTATCATGAACACTAACAAACGCCGTGAATTGGCGGACTCTAAGTACAATGAACGCCGTGCTGAGTGTGAAAAAGCAGTGGAAGAATTGCAAGTTGCCTTGGATATTAAGACCCTGGGTGAATTAGACGAGTGGGCCTTTGATCAATATAGCTACCTGATTAAAGATGAAAATCGTTTGAAACGTGCTCGCCATGCTGTGCTTGAAAACCAACGTACCCTTAAAGCTCAAGCAGCCCTTCAAGCAGGTGATTTGGAAACATTTGGTCGTTTGATGAATGCGTCACACGTTTCTCTGGAGCATGATTATGAAGTAACTGGTTTGGAATTAGATACCCTTGTTCACACAGCTTGGGCACAAGAAGGAGTTCTCGGTGCTCGTATGACAGGGGCTGGTTTTGGTGGCTGTGCCATTGCCTTGGTTCAAAAAGATACTGTTGAGGCCTTTAAGGAAGCTGTAGGCAAACACTACGAGGAAGTAGTTGGATACGCTCCAAGCTTCTATATCGCTGAAGTTGCAGGTGGCACTCGCGTCCTTGACTAGTCAAAAGGAGGCTCTATAGTGACCTTAGTAGATAAATTTGTAACACATGTCATTTCTGAAAGTTCATTTGAGGAAATGGATCGAATCTACCTGACCAATCGTGTTTTGGCACGAGTGGGAGAAGGTGTTTTGGAAGTTGAGACCAATCTGGATAAATTGATTGACCTCAAGGACCAGCTAGTTGAGGAAGCCGTTCGATTAGAGACGATTGAGGATAGTCAGACTGCGCGTGAAATCCTTGGTGCTGAATTGATGGACTTGGTGACCCCTTGTCCGAGTCAGGTCAATCGTGACTTCTGGGAAGCCTATGCCTACTCTCCTGAGCAAGCGATAGCGGATTTTTATCAACTCAGTCGGAAAAATGACTATATCAAACTCAAGGCCATTGCTAAAAATATCGCTTATCGTGTTCCATCTGATTATGGAGAACTTGAAATTACCATCAATCTCTCTAAGCCTGAAAAGGATCCGAAAGAGATTGCGGTAGCCAAGTTGGTGCAAGCTAGTAATTATCCTCAGTGTCAACTTTGTTTAGAGAATGAGGGTTACCATGGTCGGGTCAACCACCCAGCTCGCAGCAACCACCGGATTATCCGTTTTGAAATGGTTGGTCAGGAATGGGGTTTCCAGTATTCGCCCTATGCTTACTTTAATGAGCATTGTATCTTTTTAGATGGCCAGCATCGTCCCATGGCCATTAGTCGTCAGAGTTTTGAACGTCTGTTGGCTATCGTAGAGCAGTTTCCAGGATATTTTGCTGGATCTAATGCCGACCTGCCGATTGTGGGGGGCTCTATTCTAACTCATGATCATTATCAGGGAGGCCGTCACGTATTTCCTATGGAATTGGCTCCCTTGCAAAAGACTTTCTCTTTTACTGGTTTTGAGCAGGTCAAGGCTGGGATTGTCAAGTGGCCCATGTCAGTGTTGCGTTTGACTTCGGATTCCAAAGAGGATTTGATTAACTTAGCTGATAAGATTTTCCAGGAATGGCGTCAGTATTCAGATTCTAGTGTGCAGATTTTGGCAGAGACGGACGGGACACCGCATCACACCATCACACCAATAGCGCGTAAGCGTGATGGACAGTTTGAGTTGGACTTGGTCTTGCGAGACAATCAGACTTCAGCAGAGCATCCTGATGGCATCTATCATCCCCACAAGGATGTCCAACATATCAAGAAGGAAAATATCGGCTTGATTGAGGTCATGGGCTTGGCAATCTTGCCACCACGTCTGAAAGAAGAAGTAGAGCAAGTCGCTAGCTATCTTGTAGGAGAAGCTGTTACAGTTGCCGATTATCATCAGGAGTGGGCAGACCAACTCAAATCCCAACATCCAGACCTAACGGATAAAGAAAAAGCCCTTGCAATCGTCAAGGACTCTGTGGGTGCTATCTTTGTGCGTGTACTTGAGGATGCAGGAGTCTACAAGCAGACAGAACAAGGGCAGATAGCCTTTATGCGCTTTGTGGAACATGTCGGAATTTCACTAGACTAGGAGCTTTCTCCTTGCACAGTCCTATAAAAAGTAGTATCATAGTGTCGTTTGAAATATCAGGAGGAAACGATGAAAGACTTTCATTTTGACGCTATATCTGCCTTTGAAAATTACGAAATTGAAAAAATGAGAGATGGTCACGTTGTGGTGACGACCAAAGTAGTGAACTCGTCGCTCAATTACTATGGCAATGCCCATGGTGGCTATCTATTCACGCTATGTGACCAAATCAGTGGTTTGGTGGTTATCTCGCTGGGACTTGATGGAGTGACGCTTCAGTCCTCTATCAACTATCTCAAGGCAGGAAAACTAGACGATGTGCTGACTATTATAGTTGCTTAGTTTCAAACAAGCATGTTATAATAAATCTATGGCATATAGTACAGA
>NZ_VMMR01000007.1:0-16365 GCF_013277285.1 Streptococcus sp. 339
ACATAGCATTTCTCCTTTTCTTCTTGTATATCTATTGTATCACTTTTACCAATACATATCAAACTTATTCCCTAATAAATACAGTCTTTAAATTTAAACTTGCAACTTCTTCTCTAATGCTTGTGCCAAAACTTCTGAATAGTTAATCTTTTCTCGATCAGCAAGACGAACTAGCCATTCAGGAACGGTCACGTTCTTTCTAATCGCCTTGTTACTTCTCACAAAAGGCGCAGGATCAACTTGAATCATTGATACAAAACCATCTGAAACTTCAATCTTTAAAATATCACTTGGAGTAGGCAACGCCATCCCTTCATCGATATAAGAAGCTAAAACATTTTCAAGCATTTCTCGAGCATTTTTCATCGCTTCTTCGATATTTTTTCCTTCTGTACCACCACCAAATTCTGGAAATTCTACCCAATATCCTGTTCCTTCTTTATGAAAAATAGCTGGATACGTTTTTAACATTCTACTACCCCCAACATTCTACTACCTCTGATGTAAAAAGACTTAGGAAAGTAAAAATTACAATCCTAAATCTTTGAGAATCTTTCTCTCCAATCCCTTTCCCAAATCTTCATTTCCATGAACTGGAATCGTGACAAGATAAGAAAAACCCTCTTTCTTAAAATGATGATGACTTCCTCTTTGACGAACTTCAACCCATCCATTCTCAAGAGCTAGTTTCACCATTTCTTTACCTGTAAGTGGCATATATATTCGTTACCTCCTTACACTTACTATTATACGCATTATGTGTATAATAGTCAAATTAAAACAAACCACTTTTTCTCAATAACTACAAAATAAAATAGACCAGCTTCCTGATCTACTTTATTCTATATTCATTGACTTTTGGTCAAATTTTGGTCACACTTTGGTCAAAGATTCCAAAAATACTAACCTATTTTAAAAAACTAAATTGTGATGATTGCCTACAAATAAACACTTTGAATATTCTTTATGTTTCTTTACGCTTCTTATTATGCCCCCTGCAGGAATCGAACCTGCAACTACTCCTTAGGAGGGAGTTGTTATATCCATTGAACTAAGGGAGCTAGATAAAAACTCTGCTGAAAAAGCAGAGTTTTAGTCGAATTAACGACGGATTTCTTTGATACGAGCTGCCTTACCTTGAAGAGCACGCAAGTAGTACAATTTCGCACGACGTACTTTACCGTAACGAACAACTTCGATTTTTTCAACACGTGGAGTGTGGATGGGGAAGATACGCTCAACACCTACACCGTTAGAGATTTTACGAACTGTGTAGTTTTCTGAGATACCAGCACCTTTACGTGCGATAACAACACCTTCAAAAATCTGGATACGTTCACGGTTACCTTCGACAACTTTCGCGTGTACACGAACAGTGTCACCAGGACGGAATGATGGGATATCTGTACGAAGTTGACCTTCAGTCAAGCTTTGGATTAATGGATTCATTTTATTCTCCTATCTTTGTCAATCTTGAAGAATCTTCCTCAGCGGATAAACTGTATTTTTGTGCGTCCATTACACACAAGATACAGTTTACCAAATTTCCACAAAAAAGTAAAGAAATTTATAGCAGAATTCCTAAAAAAATCGCAATCAAACCACCGAGGTAGGTCAAAGCTAAATAAGAATAAAATCCCTTCCTATCACTTAACAATCTTTGGAGTTCGTCATTCAAGGTCGAAAAAGTTGTCAAACCTCCACAAAATCCTGTTGCTAAAATAGCATAGACTTCCTTAGACTCCACATGATTGTAGAATAATCCAATTAAAAAACAACCTAGAAGATTGACTATGAGCGTTCCGAGGGGCAATTTAGAAGTTTGATTATAGCGGGAAAAGAAATAGCGCACTAAAGCTCCGAAACCACAAGCAATTGCAAGATAGACGATTACCATTTCTTCCTCCCTAGAAAATAAGCTAAGAGTAGGCCTCCACCGATGCTCAAAAGCAAATACAGGACTAAACTAAGATAACGCCCTGTATCAAGCAGCTTCACAGTATCAAGCATTAGGCTGGAAAAAGTTGTTAAACCTCCGCAAAAACCTGTACCCAGAGCTAAAACCAAGCCCTTACTTGTTCCCTTATAGACTAGATAACCTTTTACCAGATAAACCAAGCAGAAAATTCCCAGATAGTTGACAAAGAGAGTGCCCCAAGGAAAATCTGGACTGACTGGTAACCAAGTGGAAACTAGATAGCGTACAAGTCCGCCCACCATGGCAGCTAGAAAAATTCCTAGCGGATAAAATTGTTCTTTTTTCATTTGATGTTTTGATCCTGATAATCACGCGAACGTTTGAGTATGTCCGAAAAAGTCGCGACGATAGTCTCCTGATAGCGCTTGTCCTCTACACGATTCCTAACCTTTTCAAAGATAATTGATTCTCTCTTGGTATCTAAAATCGGTTTACCTGATGCTTTCTTATAAGCAACTACACCCTCAACCAAATGCATTCGTTCTTCTAAGAGCTTGACGATTTGGTCGTCGATTTGATCAATTTCTTGACGAATACTATCTAAATCCATACAGTCTCCTCCTTTATTTGAATTATTGTATCAAAAAGCCACCAAATAGGCTAGTAAAATCCTAACTCACGATAAGAAAAATGCACTGATTGATTACATCAGCGCACTTTTATACTTATCCTACTTTAGCAGCCAATTCTTCTGCGAATTGTTCCAAGCGCTCAATGTCTTCTTCCTCAGCAGAGAGATCAACTTTAACACATTCTGAACCTTTTTCTGCTCCTGTCGAAACAAAAACACGATCAAAGTCATCAACAGCCTTACAGAATTCATCGTAGAAGGTATCTCCTGAACCAACCACTCCGTAGATTTTGCCATTCAAGTTGAGATCTGCTAGGTCTTCGTAGAAGTCCATCATCTCATCTGGCAATTCACCATCACCATAAGTATAGGTCGCAACGATAGCGATGTCAGCTTCCAAGAAGTCTGAAGCGTCAACAGTTGTACATTCATCAACATCGACATCCAAGCCCAAGTCACGTAATTTGTCTGCTACAATATCTGCAATTTCTTCGGTATTACCGGTCATACTGGCAAATACAATTTTTGCTAATACCATATCGTCCTCCTCAATTTATCTTTCTCCATTATATCACATCTTTTTCATTTTAAAAATAAAAATTCTTGTGCTACAATGAAATGAGAAAGAATTGAGGTTATTTATGGAAATTTGCCATCAAATTTTAGAAAAAATCAAAGAATACGACACGATTATCATTCATCGTCATATGAAACCAGACCCTGATGCCTTGGGAAGTCAAGTGGGCTTGAAAGCCTTGCTGGAATATCATTTCCCTGAAAAAAACATCAAAGCCGTAGGTTATGATGAACCGACTCTTACTTGGATGGCTGAGATGGATCTTGTTGAAGATAGTGCCTACCAGAGCGCACTTGTCATCGTCTGTGATACGGCGAATACTGCTCGTATCGATGATAAGCGCTATAGTCAAGGTGATTTTCTCATTAAGATTGACCACCATCCAAATGATGATGTATACGGTAACCTATCTTGGGTAGATACTAGTTCAAGTAGCGCTAGCGAGATGATTACCCTATTTGCCCAAACAACCCAACTGGCCTTGTCAGATCGAGCTGCTGAGTTGCTCTTTGCAGGAATTGTTGGTGATACAGGTCGCTTCCTCTACCCTTCTACCACTGCACGGACTCTTCGTCTGGCTGCCTATCTAAGAGAACAGAACTTTGACTTTGCGGCTCTCACTCGCAAAATGGACACTATGAGTTACAAAATTGCTAAACTTCAAGGCTACATCTATGACCATCTGGAAGTGGATGAAAATGGTGCTGCTCGCGTTATCCTGAGTCAAGAAGTCTTGAAACAATTTAATGTTACTGATGCTGAAACTGCAGCCATTGTCGGTGCACCTGGACGTATTGACAGTGTTAGTCTCTGGGGAATTTTTGTGGAGCAGGCTGATGGCCACTACCGAGTTCGCTTACGCAGTAAAATCCATCCTATCAATGAAATCGCCAAGGAGCATGATGGTGGAGGCCACCCTCTAGCAAGCGGTGCTAATTCCTATAGCCTAGAGGAAAACGAAATCATCTACCAAAAGTTAAAAAACTTGCTTAAAAACTGATAAAATACTTGCCAAACTTTTCATAATCTGATAGACTAGTATGGTAACAATCTATGGCTCGCAAAGAGACCATGGCAGAAAGGAAATATTGCAAAATGAAAAAAGATATCCATCCAGAATATCGCCCAGTTGTCTTCATGGACACAACTACTGGTTACCAATTCCTTAGCGGTTCAACAAAACGCTCTAACGAAACAGTTGAGTTCGAAGGCGAAACTTACCCATTGATCCGTGTGGAAATTTCATCAGACTCACACCCATTCTACACTGGACGTCAAAAGTTCACTCAAGCAGATGGACGCGTGGATCGTTTCAACAAAAAATACGGTCTCAAATAATGATAAAAAGACAGCTTCGGCTGTTCTTTTTTGTTTCTTGAAATCAACTGCTGTTTTCATGTTCCAAACTAAAAAAACTTTACACTCTCGATAGTTTCTAGAGTACAAAGTTTTCTCTTGCCTAAAAAATATAAAAGATATATACTAGCTATATATAGTATAGATTGGAGATATACCATGACGACATCACTTACTAAGCAATACAATTTTAAAATCAATGAGTCATCAATGGAACAAGCTAGAGCTATCATCAAGGAAAAAGGAATGACTATGACGGATGCTATTAGTCTTTTTATCGAGCAGATTGTTCTCGAACAGGATTTACCAATAAAAACTGTAGAAGATATATATCGTGAGCGATTGATTCAGGAACTACAAGCCCAATCTGAACGCTCCTTAAGAGAATACGAATCCGGACAAGGAACTTCCCTAGACAATATGAGGCTACGATATGGCTTATAAAGTGAGTCTTTCTACTGAAGTGAGTCAGGCAATTGACAATATCCATGACTACATTACTACTGTTCTTTTATCACCTCAGTCTGCTAAGAATACTGTAGCCAGAATTTTAGACGGCTTAAAAAGTTTAGAAACTTTTCCTGAAGCTGGCTTTGATGCAGATGAAAAAATCGAACTAAAAATCAACAGTAAGTACCCTACGCGAGGAAAAATTATCGGTCAGTATATCTTGCTTTACTTTATCGACCAGACTCAAAGAACTGTTTTTCTTTCCCACTTATTTCACACCAAAAGTGACTATGTTACCTTGCTCCAAAGCAAAAATAACAAAAACTCAAAATCATCATTTTAATGTCCACCACTCTCTTAATAACCTTGTACTTATAAGGAACACAGTCTTCATTTTAACTAAAAAATAAAAAAACTTTGCACTCTAGCTAGCCACACGATGCTTTTCAGAGTACAAAGTTTTTTTATCTGACAAGATTTAGTCTTCCTTATCTTGATGTTCAGTTCCTTTAACTGCTTTTTTAAATTCAGATAGCATTTTACCGATTGATTCACCTAATTCAGGCAATCGTTTTGGTCCAAATATCAAGAGAGCTCCTAAAACGATGATAATCAATCCTGGTGCTCCAATATCACGTAAGATTCCCATTTCTCTCTCCTTTCTGCTTGCGTTTCATAATGTATTTGCTGATAGCAATACTTAATTCATAGAGTAAAATCAAGGGGGCAGTCATTGCCAAATCACTAACAAAGTCGGCTGGTGTCAAGATGACTGCAAGTACCAATAAGATAAAATAGGCATATCGGCGATAAGCAATCAATAATTCTGCTCCAATGAGCCCAATCGACGTCAAAAAGGCAATGATAACTGGCAACTCAAAAATCAGGGCCAAAGGCAAGGTCGTTTGAAAAACAAAGGACAGATAATTTTGGGCGGTTAACTGCGTTTCAAACAGACCTTCTCCCAACCCTAATAAAACCTGAAGTAAGGCCGGTGTTACAAAGTAAAAACCAAAAGCCAGTCCAACCAGAAAACAAAGGAAACTAGCTGGAATATAGGCAAAAATAGCTCTCGCTTCTTCCTTCTTTAAACCGGGCTTGATGAAAGACCAAATATGATAAACTGTGTAAGGTAAGGTGATGGTAAAGGCCATCAGACTAGCCAAACGTATGTAAATCCATAAAATATCATTAGGTCCTAAAACAATCAACTTTTGCTGAAAAGATTGGGTCACATACTGATAAATCTGGTCTGCAAAAAGTAGGGAGACACAAAATACCAAAAAGAAACAAATGACCACAGCCAATAATCTCTTTCTAAATTCTACCAGATGTTCCACGATTGTCAATTCTTTTCTGTCCATCTATTTTTCACCCTGTCTAAAAGTGACAATCAAGACAATAATAACAAAGACTAGCTGGCTGACCAAGCCTTCCCAACTTGGATAAATTCCAAGCAAATCGATTGTTGGAAAGCCTGTCAGCAAGTGATTTGGTGCCATATTGGTCAACTGAAGAGCATGGACACTAACTCCCAGCATCTTGAAGGCTAGGGCATAAATCATCCAAGTCAGGATAAAGAAGACCTTATGTGGCAGGAAGAATTGACTGGCCTTATTCATCACTATGGCAATAATTACCAGAACCAGTAAGGCAAGTGAGATTCCCAAGACAAATTCAAAGCTGGAAATCCTTGGTAAAATCCCAACATAAAAGAGAATGGTTTCTGCTCCCTCACGGAAAACAGCTAGAAAACTGAGAGCAAACATGGAAATAAAGGAGCCTGTCTTGGTCACTGTTTCCATTTGTGACTCCATAAAGGTATTCCATTTTTTGACCGAGGATTTGCTGTGGAGCCAGATTCCAATCAAAATCATCATAGCTACTGCAAAAATTCCCACTGCTCCTTCGATGATTTCACGATTGGAGCCTGATGTTACTGCTGGAAAGGCAATTTGCAGGATAAAAGCAATAAGGAGACTAGCCATGATTCCAGTGATAGCACCACCATAAACCCACTTGAGTCCCTTTCGCATCTTGGCTGCTTTCAAGGTCGTCACCAAGGCCATGACGATTAAGAGAGCCTCTACCCCTTCTCTCAGGAGAATCAGCATGGCATCAAAGGCATTGTAACGTGCGCTAGTATCAATTTGTGATAAATCTGCAATCAGTTTTTCTAATTTTTCTTGGTATTCCTTCTCACTTCCCTTGACCATAATCACAGGGCTTTCACTTTCCACTCGAGTATAGAGGGAAGGATTGGTCGTGCTAACAGAGCCTTCAATCGTTGGCCAGATAGTGATGAATTCCTTCATGCTAGCTGCTCCTGATGCTTGATCACCAGCTTGGAATTGTTTCAAAGCCTTTGTCAAAAGGGCAATACCGTCTTTAAGACTCAAATCAGAAGATGTTGCTACGACTGCTTTTCCAGCTACAAAATCATCAATAGCCTTTTTTAAGTCCTCAAAGGAAATCTGGATTGAATTAAAATCTGTAGGCTCGGTTTCCATACTACTACGCAAGAAAGAAATAGCTGTTTCAACACGTCCATAATGGGCCGTACTATTGTCACGAACCACACTTTCATTGATGGTCCAAGTGGAATTCATTTTCTTAAAAGCTTCTCGAACCTTTTCCAAATCTTTGGAGGCAATGGCTTGTTCCAAGGCTTCAAAACGAGGACTTAGACGGTTTACCAATTTTTCCTTTTCCGCATCTAAGTCAACAGGATTTTGTTCTTTTTCAAAAGCTAATAGGGCTGCAGAAATTTCGGTGAGTTTGTCTTCAGTAATCTCGCCTGATTGAGCTAACTTTTCCTTAACAACTTTACCAGCCTCAGAATTGCTGTCTTCTACTCTTTCGAAGTCTGATGCCATCTCCTGAACGAGTTTCTGAGCCTCAGACTGACTCCCATTTTTGACCGCTTTAGAAGCATCTGTGATTTTCACAAAGTAAAAACTCAGACTTTCTTGGGCACCTACTGGGGAAAGAATTAAAAGTGACAAAGCTAAAACTAGTAACCAGCTTTTAGCCTTCCAATAATTTCTGACCAATGTAGCCCCCTTTCTCCACACCACCAAAGCAAGCAAAGAGTCCACTACCGATGTGAGTGATGTATTCATTCATCTTATCAGTAGCGCCTAGATTGGTTTGAACCTTGACAAAGTTATCAGGATCCTTCTGGAAAGAAATAAAGAGCAAACCCGTATCAAACTGGCCAGTTTTTTCATCAATTCCATCAGAGTAAGAATAAGAACGACGCAAAAGCGGCTTGTCCACTTCCTTAGCCAAACGAACATGCGAATCATCAGGCAAAAGACTCAAATCCACTTCATCAAACTCATTTTTCTTACCGAAAGGGGCACCACTTTCCTTGTAACGACCAAAGGTATTTTCTTGTTCTTCAAGACTAGTACGATCCCAAGTTTCTAAAAACATCTGAATCCGACGAACTGCCATATAAGAACCATTTTCCATCCAATCATTACTATCAGCCCAGATAACACGGTCAAAGTCTTGCTCCTTGGTTGGATTTGCTGTTCCATCTTTAAAACCAAAGAGGTTACGCGGAGTCTCCATTCGATCTCCGATAGCTGCAAATCCAGACTGACTCCAACGAAGGGTCACTGCATTTCTCCCCTTACGGATGAGATTTCGAATAGCATGAAAGGCAACCTGCTCATCATCTGCACAGGCCTGAATGACAATATCTCCACCAGTATATTTTTCACGCAATTGCTCTTTAGGAAAAGGCGGTAAATCCCTGAAAACTTGAGGACGCTTGTTTTCCAAGTTCATCTTTTTCAAGAAACTCGCAGACACACCAAAAGTCAGCGTCAAACGATGAGGAGTGAGCCCGACTGTCTCACCAGTATCACTCGGAGGCAAGAGAGCATTCTGGCCATCTTTTTTGACCAATTCCCCCTCAACCAACTTGGCACTATAATCCGTCCAATCCTTGAATAGCTGGATAATCTTATCTCTATCCGTCGTATGCAAATCCAAGACAACAAAATAGATATTCTTTTGCATGGGCGTACTAATCCCAGCTTGATGCTTGCCATAAAAAGCAATTTTTTCATTTCCGTACGAGATTTTTTCCTGACTTCCTAGCTTAGGTGCGAAAAAAGCAGAAGCACCAGAGAGTCCTAGCGCTAAACCAGCCCCTCCAATCCCTGCTTTTTTTAGAAATTCTCGACGGTCCATTTTCTTTTCAAAAAATTTTTCGTCTTTTTCAGTCATGACTCTTATTCTCCACTAAGAAATTTACCCATTTGTGATAGAGGCTCACCAAGTTTTGTCACAGCTTCTGACAATTCTTTGGTATCTTCTTTTGTTAAATCTGTATAGAGTTTGTAGTGTTCCTTATCTGTCATGTGTTTATCCAACAAACTATTGACAGACTTGAAGTCTGCTTCCAATTCTTTAACTAGGTTAGCGTCTGATTTTTCAAGTAAAGGTTTAAAGAGTTGGAAAATCTTCTCAGCACCCTCAATATTGGCACGGAAGTCATACAAGTCTGTATGAGAATAAATTTCCTCTTCCCCTGTAATCTTGCTTGTTGCCACTTCGTTAAGCAAGTCAACTGCCCCAGTCAGCATAACCTTGTAGTCCACATCAACAGTTGCAATCTTGGCTTTCAATTCCTTGATATCATTGACCAATTGATCGCCATAGCTTTCAGTTCCTTTAGTTGTATTGTCTTCCCAAAGGATACGCTCGATACGGTGAAAACCAGACCAACCTTCTTCTGTCTTGTTTTCGTCCATGTAGTCTGCCAAACGGAAGTCAATTTTTACATCTGATTCACCAAAACTCTCGGCGATTGGTTCTGAACGCTCATAAGACATACGAATCAGTGGATAAACCTTTTTGGCTTCTTCTAACTTACCTTCTTTCAACAGTTTGACAAAACCTTCCGTATCTGTCAAAAGTTTATCAATTTGCTCTTGCACAAAAGTCTTATAGTCAGCAGTGGCCTCATCAAGCATTTTTTGCTTGTTTTCAGACAAGGCTGTCACCTTAGATGAATCATTTGTCTCGGTTGATTTTTCAAAACGGACTGCACATGCTGTCAATAGCAAGGCTGAAGATAAAAGGACAAAACCTAGTTTTTTCATTGTATACTCCTATCGGTTCAGGAAACCTGAATTCATTTTACGTTTCATTATACTATGTTTTTTCTAATCTGTCAATAAATTTTCAGACAATTTAATGTTATGTTTTCTCAATCTACCAGACTTAATACGACTTTGTAACTTGTAATCTTGTAAACGATACATGGTCGGAACATAAAAGAAATCACCACTTTTATGTAACTTAATCGCAACTTAATCGCAACAAGAACATTATTATCAAATCTTTTTACATATTCAAAACTGGCGTCTTTCTCTCGTGGATTGATGCCGACGAAATCTGGGTTCCTTAGTATGAGTTCCAGGTCTTCAATATGATGAATCACATCATTGTGATGGCCTTTTATCATATGGCTTCTCAAACCGTCTTTGTTGACCTTTATGTCGCTCGCTTCAAGAACAATATCAAAAATTTCTTTTACTTCATCGGTAATCTGACCGATTTTTTTTATGATCCATAATTTCCTCCGTTATTCCACAACTATTATATCACAATCATAGTGTATATCAGGATATATCAAACTCTATTATTCGTTAGATACTCAATTTTAACTTTTCCCTTTTCCTCAAAATAATAGTATAATAGAGGTAGAATTTAGAATCGAGGTACACCTATGGCTGTAAAATTTACAAAACGAGACGACTTGGACAAGATGTTTGAAGAGTTTGCTAAACTCCCAGATTTGAAACAAGTCACTTTCCCTGATGACAAAGAGAAAAAAGCCAAAACAGAAAAGAAAAACTAGATGACTGCTTTCCAACAACTCCCATCTAGTGTACTTCAAACTGGAGCCATTTTTCTCTCTATTATCATTGAAGCCCTTCCCTTCGTTCTGATAGGAAGCATTGTCTCAGGGCTGATTGAGGTCTATATCACACCTGACAGGGTTTATCATTTTCTCCCTCGAAATCGTTGGGGGAGAATCTTTTTTGGCACCTTCGTTGGTATACTTTTCCCTTCTTGTGAATGTGGAATCGTCCCCATTATCAATCGTTTTCTGGAAAAAAAGGTTCCCAGTTACACGGCCGTTCCCTTTCTTGTGACAGCACCTGTTATCAATCCCATTGTTCTTTTTGCGACCTATTCTGCCTTTGGCAACTCCTTCCATGTCGCCCTATTACGAGCTCTGGGTTCCATTCTTGTGGCTGTAATACTAGGAATTTTTCTAGGATTTTTCTGGCAAGAACCGATTCAGAAAGAAAATCGTCTGACTTGTCATGAGCATGATTTTTCTTACTTGAGTTCTGCAAAAAAAGTTTTTCAGGTCTTTGTGCAGGCCATTGATGAATTTTTTGATACGGGGCGTTATTTGGTATTTGGCTGCCTCTTTGCTTCTATAATACAGGTCTACGTTCCGACTCGGATTCTGACCTCTATCAGTGCGACCCCTCTTTTTGCCATCCTGCTCTTGATGATTTTATCCTTTCTTCTTTCGCTCTGTAGTGAGGCGGATGCCTTTATAGGTGCTTCTCTTCTCTCGAGTTTCGGTTTGGCTCCAGTTCTGGCCTTTCTCGTCATTGGCCCAATGCTGGATATCAAAAATATTCTCATGATGAAAAATTACTTGAAAGCACGATTTATTAGTCACTTCATTACGATTGTGACTCTGGTCGTTTTAGCCTATTCTCTCTTGATTGGAGTCATCCTATGATTCGATTTTTAGTTTTAGCTGGCTATTTTGAACTGACTATTTACCTCCATCTGTCGGGCAAACTAAACCAGTACATCAACATGCACTATTCCTATCTGGCCTATATCTCCATGGTGCTTTCCTTTATCTTGGCAATTGTTCAATTGTATATCTGGATGAAGCAAGTCAAAACCCACAGTCATCTGAACAGCCGATTGGCCAAGATGACGAGTATTTCTCTTCTGGCTATTCCACTTGTCATCGGCTTAACTTTCCCAACTGTTAGCTTGGATTCTCAGACCGTTTCTGCTAAAGGTTATCATTTCCCCCTATCGGAAGGAACGGATCTAGCCATTCAGACAAGTGAAGGGACGACAAGCCAATATTTGAAACCAGACACCAGTTCTTATTTTTCAAAATCAGCCTATGAAAAGGAAATGCGAACGGCGGCGGATAAATACTTGTCCCAGGATAGCATTCAGATCACTAATGAAAACTATATGGAGGTCATGGAGGCTATCTACGACTATCCAGATGAGTTTGAGGGCAAGACAATCCAGTTTACAGGCTTTGTCTATAACGACCCCAGTCATGCCAATAGTCAATTTCTGTTCCGATTCGGCATTATCCACTGTATCGCAGATTCTGGTGTCTATGGATTGCTGACCAAGGGAAATACCCGGCAGTATGAAAACAACACTTGGATTACGGCCAAAGGAAAACTGCTCAATCACTACCATAAAGAACTCAAACAAAATCTCCCAACCTTGGAAATCGACAGCTTTACAAAAGTCGATAAACCAGAAAATCCCTATGTTTATCGAGCTTTTTAAGAAAATCAAGATAAAAACGAACAAGTTCTCTTCTGAATGACAGAAAAGAGCCTGTTCGTTTTTTTTGTTATATGAGAATTAGTGACTTGTAGATTTTCATCTTATACCATTTCAAGCCATACAAGCAACTCAGTGAGAATAAGAGAGCCACTCATTAATCATACTAGCGATTTTTTTGGGTGCTTGAGTATAAAGCTCATGGCCAACGTTTTCTAGAAAAATAGTATCAAAATAATCTGGTAATTCTTTTAGTGTTTCCTCTCTCCATGTAGCTTCATTAGGATAGCGAGGACTAATAAACAAGGTATCTCCCACTTCTCTCTTAAAAGCTTGTATTTTTCTCCGTAAGCGGAGTATCGCTTCTATATTTTCATAATTTATAGCCAACTCATATCTATTATACTCAGAATTCCAGTGATAGGACTGCCTTACGGCTTTCTCCATATTTTCTGACCAATGCTTTGCTTCAGATTTTTCTTTAGAAATAAGAAGAGCTAAGTCCGAAACAATTTGAGATTTGATATAATTTTTAGTTTCCTCTAACTCTGTATCTAAAGGTAAAATCTTATCTAAATCTAGATAGCCACCATCCAAAAGAATCAGTTTCTTCACTTCTTGAAATTCCGATGCGAGATAACGAGCCAAATCTCCTCCAAGAGAATGGCCTATCAGACAGATAGATTCTTCCTCTTCTATCGATTTTTTAAACCATGATTTCAATTCCGTTTCATCTCGAAGATGTTTTTCATATGGATTTAGAAAATAAACCTGAGAATCTAGTTCTTGAAGAAGATCCTTGCTATGATAGACATTACTTCCCAAACCACCAATAAAATATTTTTTCATTCTCTACTTAATACTATGCTTATTCATCTTTTGTTCAAAGATAGTTGTGATAATCTGACGTAATTCTTCTCGTTCTTTTTCTGGAATCTCACCACTTGTTTGAGCTGCAGCGTAGAGTTCAGGGTGTTCGATTGAAATGCGTTTAATCGTACGTGTCGTAGCATGTTTTCTGACGAAAAATGGGATTCGCTTAATCAAGTCTTGTGGGACAAGCGCAAGAATCTTCTCAGCAGTTTCCTTGTCACTAATCTTAGACGTCGTCAGCCCATTCTTTATCATTTCCTGTTCTTTTTCTGTAAAATCTTTTAATTCCATCTGATTAGTCCTCCTATTTTCTCTAAGTTAAATTATATAGCAATCTGGATAAAACTACAAATGGACTATCTGGAAATAGGTGCAATACTGTAAAGACGAGTCTGTTCTTTAATTATAAATCTTCCTCCTCAGTCACTTCCCATACTTCTGATTGATAGCCATTCCCATCAATATCGTATCTTTGGATATAGCCAATAAATGTTTCATTTTTTCGTGGTTTCTGGCTATTAACGATTGAAATAACCCACCAACTCATCAAAAATAGAAATAAAAGTCCTAGGATTACTGTCATATCATACCACCATTAAAGTTTAACCCACTTATCATTATCCATGATAAAAGGCTGAGCCAGTCCCTCGCCTGTATAATCCGCATACTTGGTGCCTAAATACTTGTAACAATCTTCCTTGCTGGCAAATTTAATCGCTTGGTAGGGCTCTTCGAAAGTCAATTTCTCTACAAATAAGAAACCGTCATCAGCCGGTACTAAGACTCCAACGTGGCCTACAAACAGATACTCACCATCCAGATTGTCGTGCAAGACTACAGATAGCATTCGAGCTTTGTCGTTGAATTGAAATTGGGAGAAGAATGTTTCCATCTTTTCAGCGTGAACCTTGACATCCGTCGTTGCCTCAGTTGGAACTCTCGAAAATAGAATATCAAACTCTTCCTTATCTTGTGAATCAAAGACCTTCCCCTTATCAATCGCATCGTTATCTAGGAAAAGCAATTGATTATTCTTATCAAGTTTTGGAATGGTGACTGAATTTTTCAAAAGACAATAACTATTGATACGGCAGTTGGTTCCAACAAAATCACCCTTCTTTTGATTCCAGAGATGACTGATTTTTTCAACATCGTATTCTGTGTGAGTAAAGGAAGTGAAATCTCCTGATAAGCCAGTTGAGCCGACAATGGTATTGTAATCATTAACGAGATTAAAAAAGGCATCAACACTATTTGGATCCAAGTGAGCTGATAAGAGAGATTTGACCTCTTCTGTACTTACCTGATTGTTTAGGTTGGTGTATGAAGCTTTCCATGGAACTTTCGTTGAACTACTTTGCCTTTGACTCGTCCCATTCGAAGTTATAGCATCTTGCTGACAAGCTGCCAAGCCTAAAAACAAAGCTGAACAGATTCCTAATATGGCTAATTTTCTTGATTTCTTCATCTTTTTCTCCTAAATGTCTTGGATTAAAATTTCTTTAACTACTGATTTACAGATATTGATTACTTTCTCATTTAATATGCTCATCGTCTTTCCCTCCGATTTGTTTTTTTGTTATTTCCTTAAGCTTGATTTAATTATAATAGGCGTTTCGTGCTCTGTCAACAATTTTTTTACGAAAACACAACAAAGTTTTCATTTTCGTGGATTTCGCGTTATGCTTTACTTATAAAAACAGAAAGCGATTTCATTCATAGATAAAGAAGAGATTGCGATTGTTAGAGGCTAAAAATAAAACAATACAGACTAGTAATGGTTGGACTCAATAAGAATTGGGTACTAAGATAGGTATAAGTAAAAACACCATTGGAAATTATGAAAAAAGGGTTAGGTCTACTAAGAAAAATACTATATTTGACTTAGCTAAAGTATTCAGTAGCTTGATTGATGCCTCTTTCCTCCAGTTCAAAAGGATTCTCCTAGCGATATCCAATCTATCTACGACCAACGGGCATCACCCAGACAAGGTAAAGTACTGACCTATGCCGATAGGCAACTGTATGAGAAGAAAAACGATGATAAACGAAGTATCGCAAAAATCATCAGACTGGACGACTACAGACAGACTACTTACTCTCGTGTTAGGTAGTTTATCTCTGCAGGTAGCCGCTCGATGCAGGACGACAATTTAGATATGGAGTTTCCATTCTATGAGGATGAAATCCCAGACGACTACGACGCAATCGCTTATGTCGTCAGCAAGTCCATGGAGTCAAAGATAAGAAACGGCAACTACCTATTTATCAAGAATCCCCCACAGATTGACTATAATACCATCGTCATCTTCCAAGTAGACGGTGCTAACTAGGTCAAGAAACTTCGCCAAGGCTACCTCAAAAAACTCAATCCCGAATACCCCGACATCTGCCTAGACGAAAGCAACCGTATTCGCACCATCGGAAAAGTTGTCAGGCTGTATAGGGAGAATTAAAAAAGAGGGAGAATGACGATATAAAACAAACAGATTTTAAAAGATTCGAAAAACTTTGAAAAAGTTCATTCTACATTTCAAAAAAGAATAAGTGACCTAAAGCAGATTATATTTTGTTAAACAATAGTGATATGTAAATTTAGAGAAAGGCATTTAAGATCACTTTTCAAAAGGCAAATACTAAACTAGCGAAACCGATAAACCAGCCCCTTAGTTCCCATATTTTCAGGCACACACTCCTTAGTACACTAGCTGAGAAGAATATCCCATTAAAAGCTATAATGGTTAGAGTGGGACACAAAGACGCTAAAACAATAAATAACACCTACACTCACGTAAGTAAAATAATGGAGCAAGCTGCTTTGGAGGTTTTAAATACCATATCATTAAATCGAAAATATATCAGATTGAATCTAGACAAGTAGATTGCGATTGCTAAAACATTTGTAGAAATTCATTTGACTTTTCTAATCAATTTGTGCATATCTTATTTCATACTCAATGAAAA
>NZ_VMMR01000070.1:0-1663 GCF_013277285.1 Streptococcus sp. 339
AAAGCAGACTTAGAAAAAGCAGCGCAAGCAGAAAAAGCAGCCATCGCAGCAGATAAGAGCTTAACAGCAGCGCAACGTGCTGAGAAAGAACAAGCTGTAGAAGAAGCACGAAAAGCTGCCGAAGCTAAGATTGACTCAGCAGAAGACGCTGATAAAGTAGCCGAAGCTAAAACAGCAGGTGTAACAGCCATTGAAGGCGTCCACACAAATGGTGACTTAGAAGCTCTTAAGAAAGCTGCTAAAGCAGACTTAGCGAAAAAATTAGCAGATAAATTAGCAGCAATTGACAACACTCCAAATGCAACAAAAGAAGAAAAGGATGCAGCTAAAGATCGAGCTAAGCAAGCAGCGAACCAAGCTATCCAAGCCATTAACGCAGCAAGCGACCAAGCAGGCGTGGACAAAGCGCAAGCGGAAGGAATTGCCGCAATAGCAGCAGTTAACCCAGTGGCTAAAGACAAAGCTAAGGAAGCAGTAGCAGCTAAGCTTAAGGAAAAAGAAGCCGAGATTGATGCGAACGCTAACCTTTCAGATGCAGAAAAAGCAGCGGCTAAGGAACAAGCTAAAGCGGCAGCGGACAAAGCTATCCAAGCCATTGACGCAGCAAGCGACCAAGCAGGCGTGGACAAAGCGCAAGCAGACGGAATTGCCGCAGTAGCAGCAGTTAATCCAGTGGCTAAAGACAAAGCTAAGGAAGCAGCATTACCTAATACTGGTAGTCGATCAGATAGCACTACAGCTGCTCTAGGACTTCTATCAATCTTTGGAGCAGTCGGTTTACTCTTTTCTAAAAAGAAAAAAGATGATGAAGAAGCTTAAGTAGATGATTCTATTTGATTCTCAATAGCCTTCACATGCAAAAATCTTTATCAATTAAAAAGAACTAGGGTAACCTACACATTAGCTGGATATACTCACCCTATAGCAGATAGTGAAGAAGCCTCTTTGCCAACTATAGTAGAGGGAAGTTAGCTAAGATTCAGAAAGGACAAATTTTGTCCTTTCTTTTTTGTCGTCCTTCTCTCTGTTGATGGATGGTAAGAGCGTCATAAGTGGTAAGCGCGTCATAACAAGGTATCTATCATTCATGGAAGACCTCCTGTATACTATTAGTAAAGTAAAACTATTGGAGGATATTTAAATGCCACAACCTATTGTTCCTGTAGAGATTCCACAATCTCGTCGTTTTGATTCTAAAAAGAGAAATGATATTCTGCTTAAAATTCGTATTGGCAAGCTTGAAGTAAGTTTTTTTCAATCTCTCAATCTCGAAATGATAGAACAGCTTTTGGATAAGGTGTTGCTCTATGACAATTCATCTATCTAGCCTAGGGCAGGTCTATCTCGTATGTGGGAAAACGGATATGAGACAAGGCATTGATTCACTGGCTTATCTGGTTAAAACCCACTTTGAATTGGATCCTTTCTCCGGTCAAGTTTTTCTCTTTTGTGGTGGACGTAAAGACCGCTTTAAAGCCCTTTACTGGGATGGTCAAGGATTTTGGCTACTATATAAACGCTTTGAGAACGGTAAGTTGACTTGGCCAAGTACAGAAAAGGATGTCAAAGCTCTCACACCAGAACAAGTAGACTGGCTGATGAAGGGCTTTTCTATCACTCCCCAAATAAATTCATCAGAAAGTCGTGATTTCTATTGAAATGA
>NZ_VMMR01000071.1:0-8320 GCF_013277285.1 Streptococcus sp. 339
GGGGCTGCAGGTATAACCCTTTACAATTTAATTCGCTTGTTGGTGGGTAGCCTAGCCTATTTGGCAATATTTGGTATCCTGCTCTATCTCTTCTTCTTCAAGTGGATACGAAAACAGGAAGGGCTCTTATCTGGCTTTTTCACCATATTTGCAGGTTTGCTCCTGATTTTTGAGGC
Source organism: Streptococcus sp. 339 (assembly GCF_013277285.1). Lineage (NCBI taxonomy): Bacteria > Bacillati > Bacillota > Bacilli > Lactobacillales > Streptococcaceae > Streptococcus > Streptococcus sp. 339. The sequence goes on from NZ_VMMR01000071.1 coordinate 177, forward strand.
CTACTTGGTTTGGAAATATGGTTTGGACAAGTCCGTTCTAAAAGGGACCATGGCTCAGGTTGTGACGGATTTAACTGGTTTTCGAACGACCAGTTTTGCTGGAGGTGGCTTGATTGGTGTTGGCCTTTATGTGCCAATCGCCTTTCTCTTCTCAAATATTGGTACTTATTTTATTGGTTCTATCTTGATTTTAGTGGGTACTCTCCTAGTCAGTCCTTGGTCTGTTTATGATATTGCTGAATTTTTCAGTAGAGGCTTTGCCAAATGGAGGGAAGGACATGAGCGTCGAAAAGAGGAACGCTTTGTCAAACAAGAAGAAAAAGCTCGCCAAAAGGCTGAGAAAGAGGCTAGATTAGAACAAGAAGCGGCTGAAAAAGCCTTACTCGATTTGCCTCCTGTTGATATGGAAACGGGTGAAATTCTGACAGCAGGTGTTGTACTTGACGCTCCACCTTTTCCAGAAGAAGAGTGGGTGGAACCAGAAATCATCCTGTCTCAAGCTGAACTTGAATTCGCTGAACAGGAAGATGGCTCAGATGATGAAGATGTTCAGGTCGATTTTTCAGCCAAAGAAGCCCTTGAATACAAACTTCCAAGTTTACAACTCTTTGCACCAGATAAACCCAAAGACCAGTCTAAAGAGAAGAAAATCGTTCGGGAAAATATCAAAATTCTAGAAGAAACCTTTGCTAGCTTTGGTATCAAGGTAACGGTTGAACGGGCTGAAATTGGGCCATCAGTGACCAAGTATGAAGTCAAGCCAGCAGTGGGAGTACGGGTCAACCGAATTTCCAATCTAGCAGATGATCTCGCTCTAGCCTTGGCAGCCAAGGATGTCCGAATCGAAGCACCAATTCCTGGGAAATCTTTAGTGGGAATTGAGGTACCAAACTCTGAGATTGCGACAGTTTCTTTCCGAGAACTATGGGAACAATCGCAAACGAAAGCAGAAAATCTCTTGGAAATTCCTCTAGGAAAGGCGGTTAATGGCACTGCAAGAGCTTTTGACCTTTCCAAAATGCCCCACTTGCTAGTTGCAGGTTCAACGGGTTCTGGGAAGTCAGTAGCTGTTAACGGCATTATCGCTAGCATCCTCATGAAGGCGAGACCTGACCAAGTTAAATTTATGATGGTCGATCCCAAGATGGTTGAATTGTCTGTTTACAATGATATTCCCCACCTCTTGATTCCAGTCGTGACCAATCCACGTAAGGCCAGCAAGGCTTTGCAAAAGGTCGTGGATGAGATGGAAAATCGTTATGAACTCTTTGCCAAGGTGGGAGTTCGGAATATTGCAGGCTTTAATGCCAAGGTAGAAGAGTTCAATGCCCAGTCTGAGTACAAGCAGGTTCCGCTACCGCTCATTGTCGTGATTGTGGATGAGTTGGCTGACCTCATGATGGTTGCCAGCAAGGAAGTGGAAGACGCTATCATTCGTCTCGGACAGAAGGCACGTGCTGCCGGTATCCACATGATTCTTGCAACCCAGCGTCCATCCGTTGATGTCATATCTGGTTTGATCAAGGCCAATGTCCCATCTCGTGTCGCATTTGCGGTTTCATCAGGGACAGACTCCCGTACTATCTTGGATGAGAATGGAGCAGAAAAACTGCTTGGTCGAGGAGACATGCTCTTTAAACCGATTGATGAAAATCATCCAGTTCGTCTTCAAGGCTCCTTTATCTCGGATGACGATGTCGAACGTATCGTAAACTTTATCAAGGCTCAGGCAGATGCGGACTACGATGAGAGTTTTGATCCAGGTGAAGTTTCTGAAAATGAAGGTGAATTTTCAGATGGTGAATCTGGTGGAGATCCGCTTTTTGAAGAAGCCAAAGCTTTAGTCATCGAGACGCAGAAAGCCAGCGCATCTATGATTCAGCGTCGTTTATCAGTTGGATTTAACCGTGCGACCCGCCTCATGGAAGAACTTGAGATGGCAGGTGTCATCGGTCCAGCTGAAGGTACCAAACCAAGAAAAGTATTGCAGCAATAAAAAATAGCTTCTTTCCAAATTTGGAAGGAAGCTATTTTAGTGATTATTGATTAGTTTTATTTTCCGAAGTTGGTGTATTATTGGACTGTTTTTCATTTTCAGTGGCAGGTTTACTTGGAGTAGAAGTAGAAGAATCCTGAGTTGCTGCTTTCTGCTCTTCTTTTTTCTCTTCCTTGACGCTGGATTTTGGCGTTTCTTCTTGTTGTGTTTTTTCTTGAGAAGTCTTATTTTCCTTATTGGGACTAGTATTTTCCTGAGGGGATTCCTTTTGAATTTCTTTGACAATTGTTGTCGTCTGGCTTGTTGTAGGTTCCTTTTTAGTATTTTTGTTATTATCCAAGGCGTTCATAATCGTGATACTTGCGGTAATCAAGCCAAGGATACTAGCGATTGTAGCAACGGTTTTTTGAAAGACTGTAAAGCCTTTTTTGATGTGTTCTGTTTTTGGTTTTGAAGTTCTACGATAATTAGACATACATTCTCTCCTTTGATTAAAATTTATTATACCGCATTTCTTTAAAAAAATCTTAAAAAAAGAGGAATTGCCCTTTCTTGTCGCAGGCTCCGTTTCATGATACAATAGAAGGAGTGATTTTAGAAAGCGTGAGAAAACATGATTTACTTTGATAATTCGGCGACGACCAAGCCCTATCCTGAAGCCCTTGAAACCTATATACAGGTGGCTTCAAAAATTTTAGGAAATCCATCTAGTCTCCATCGTTTGGGAGACCAAGCAACACGAATTTTAGATGCTTCCCGTCAGCAAATTGCAGATTTGATTGGCAAGAAAAGTGATGAAATCTTCTTTACTTCTGGTGGGACAGAAGGTGATAACTGGGTTATCAAGGGTGTGGCCTTTGAAAAAGCCCAGTTTGGCAAGCACATCATTGTTTCAGCCATTGAACATCCAGCAGTCAAAGAATCAGCACTTTGGTTGAAAAATCAAGGTTTTGAAGTGGATTTTGCTCCAGTAGATGAGAAAGGATTTGTGGATGTTGAGGCTCTAGGAGCTTTGATAAGACCTGATACGACCCTCATCTCTATCATGGCAGTAAACAATGAAATTGGCTCTGTTCAGCCCATTGAGGCTATTTCAAAACTATTGGCAGATAAGCCGACTATTTCCTTCCATGTTGATGCGGTTCAAGCACTTGCTAAGATTCCAACTGAAAAATATCTGACTGATAGAGTGGATTTTGCGACTTTCTCTAGTCACAAGTTCCATGGAGTTCGTGGTGTAGGTTTTGTCTATATCAAGTCTGGTAAGAAAATTACGCCACTGTTGACTGGTGGAGGTCAGGAGCGTGATTACCGTTCGACAACTGAAAATGTGGCAGGGATTGCAGCGACAGCCAAGGCTCTCCGTTTATCTATGGAAAAGCTAGATACCTTTAGGAGCAAGACTGGGCAGATGAAGGCAGTGATTCGTCAAGCCCTTCTGGACTATCCAGATATTTTTGTCTTTTCAGATGAGGAAGACTTTGCCCCTCATATCCTGACTTTTGGAATCAAGGGTGTTCGTGGTGAAGTCATCGTTCACGCTTTTGAAGACTATGATATTTTCATCTCAACGACCTCTGCTTGTTCGTCCAAGGCTGGGAAACCTGCAGGAACTCTGATTGCCATGGGAGTAGATAAAGATAAGGCCCAGTCAGCTGTGCGTCTTAGCCTAGACCTTGAAAATGATATGAGTCAGGTCGAGCAGTTTTTGACCAAGCTAAAATTAATTTACAACCAAACTAGAAAAGTAAGATAGGAGCATTTATGCAGTATTCAGAAATTATGATTCGCTACGGTGAGCTGTCAACCAAAGGCAAAAACCGTATGCGTTTCATCAATAAACTTCGCAATAATATTTCAGACGTTTTGTCTATCTATCCCCAAGTTAAGGTAAGGGCAGATCGTGACCGTGCCCATGCTTACCTCAATGGAGCTGATTACACAGCAGTAGCAGAATCACTCAAGCAAGTCTTCGGGATTCAAAATTTTTCTCCAGTATATAAGGTTGAAAAATCTGTAGAAGTTCTGAAGTCTTCTGTGCAAGAGATTATGCAGGACATCTACAAGGAAGGCATGACCTTTAAGATTTCTAGCAAGCGTAGCGACCACAACTTTGAACTCGACAGTCGTGAACTCAACCAAACGCTTGGAGGAGCTATTTTTGAAGCCATTCCAAATGTGCAAGCTCAAATGAAAAGTCCTGACATCAATCTCCAAGTGGAGATTCGAGAAGAGGCAGCCTACCTTTCTTATGAAACTATTCGTGGGGCTGGTGGTTTGCCAGTTGGAACTTCAGGTAAGGGCATGCTCATGCTGTCAGGAGGGATTGATTCACCTGTAGCTGGTTATCTAGCTTTGAAACGTGGAGTGGATATTGAGGCTGTTCACTTTGCCAGTCCACCATATACTAGTCCTGGTGCCCTCAAGAAAGTGCAGGACTTGACCCGTAAATTGACCAAGTTTGGCGGAAATATCCAGTTTATCGAGGTGCCTTTCACAGAGATTCAAGAGGAAATCAAAGCCAAAGCGCCAGAAGCTTATTTGATGACTCTAACTCGTCGCTTTATGATGCGGATTACTGACCGTATTCGTGAGGTACGAAATGGTTTGGTTATCATCAATGGGGAAAGTCTAGGTCAAGTAGCCAGCCAAACCCTTGAAAGTATGAAGGCTATCAATGCTGTTACCAACACTCCCATCATTCGTCCTGTGGTTACCATGGACAAGTTGGAAATCATTGACATCGCCCAGGAAATCGATACCTTTGATATTTCTATCCAGCCTTTTGAAGACTGCTGTACGATTTTTGCGCCAGATCGTCCAAAGACTAATCCTAAGATTAAGAATGCAGAGCAGTATGAAGCACGTATGGATGTTGAAGATTTGGTTGAGCGAGCAGTTGCTGGAATCATGATTACTGAGATTACACCTCAAGCTGAAAAAGATGAAGTTGATGACTTGATTGACAATCTGCTCTAATCAGAAAATCCAAAAGAATTTAGAAAATTAAATGAAAAAGTTAGTTTTTAATTCCAAAAATGGAAGCAAAATTAACTTTTTTTCTATAATTGTGATATAATAAAATAAAATTTTGAATATAGAGAGTTTTCTGACAATGAATCATTCCTACTTTTATTTAAAAATGAAAGAACACAAACTCAAGGTTCCTTATACAGGCAAGGAGCGCCGTGTGCGTGTTCTTCTACCTAAAGATTATGAGAAAGATACAGACCGTTCCTATCCTGTTGTTTACTTTCATGACGGGCAAAATGTTTTTTATAGCAAAGAGTCTTTCATTGGACACTCATGGAAGATTATCCCAGCCATCAAACGAAATCCCGATATCAGTCGCATGATTGTCGTTGCTATTGACAATGATGGCATGGGGCGGATGAATGAGTATGCAGCTTGGAAGTTCCAAGAATCTCCTATCCCAGGGCAGCAGTTTGGCGGTAAGGGTGTGGAGTATGCCGAGTTTGTCATGGAGGTGGTCAAGCCTTTTATCGATGAAACTTATCGTACAAAAGCAGACCGCCAGCATACAGCCATGATTGGGTCCTCACTAGGAGGCAATATTACCCAGTTTATCGGTTTGGAATACCAAGACCAAATTGGTTGCTTGGGCGTCTTTTCATCTGCAAACTGGCTCCACCAAGAAGCCTTTAACCGCTATATCGAGCGCCAGAAACTATCGCCTAACCAGCGCATCTTCATCTATGTAGGAACAGAAGAAGCGGATGATACAGACAAGACCTTGATGGCTGGCAATATCAAACAAGCCTATATCGACTCGTCGCTTCGCTATTACCATGATTTGATAGCAGGGGGAGTACATCTGGATAATCTTGTGCTGAAAGTTCAGTCTGGTGCCATTCATAGTGAAATCCCTTGGTCAGAAAATCTACCAGACTGTCTGAGATTTTTTGCAGAAAAATGGTAAGTTAAGAAAGGAAAAAACGAAATGCATATTGAATATCTTAGCCACTGGAGTGGTCATCTTAACCGTGAAATGTACCTTAACCGTTATGGACATGCTGGGATTCCAGTTGTGGTCTTTGCTTCATCAGGTGGTAGTCACAACGAATACTATGATTTTGGCATGATTGATGCCTGCACTTCCTTTATCGAGGAAGGCCGTGTCCAGTTCTTTACCCTATCTAGTGTGGATGGTGAGAGCTGGTTGGCTACTTGGAAAAATGCTCATGACCAAGCGGAAATGCACCGTGCCTATGAGCGTTATGTGATTGAGGAGGCCATTCCTTTTATCAAGCACAAGACAGGTTGGTTTGATGGCATGATGACGACAGGTTGCTCTATGGGAGCCTATCATGCACTCAATTTCTTCCTCCAGCATCCAGATGTCTTTACAAAAGTGATTGCTCTCAGTGGTGTTTACGATGCACGTTTCTTTGTCGGTGATTACTACAACGACGATGCTATTTACCAAAACTCGCCAGTAGATTATATCTGGAATCAGAACGACGGCTGGTTTATTGACCGTTATCGTCAGGCAGAGATTGTGCTTTGTACGGGTCTCGGTGCCTGGGAACAAGATGGATTGCCATCCTTTTACAAGCTCAAAGAAGCCTTTGACCAGAAACAAATTCCAGCCTGGTTTGCTGAATGGGGACACGATGTCGCCCACGACTGGGAATGGTGGCGCAAACAAATGCCTTATTTCCTCGGGAATCTCTATTTATAAAAGGAGTTACCTATGAATTACCTTGTTATTTCTCCCTACTATCCACAAAATTTTCAACAGTTTACCATTGAACTAGCTAATAAAGGCATCACAGTCTTGGGAATTGGCCAAGAACCATACGAGCAATTGGACGAACCTTTACGCAATAGCCTGACCGAGTATTTCCGTGTAGATAACCTTGAGAACATAGACGAAGTCAAACGTGCAGTTGCTTTCCTCTTTTATAAACATGGTCCTATCGACCGCATCGAATCTCATAATGAATACTGGCTTGAGCTAGACGCAGCACTCAGGGAGCAATTCAATGTTTTTGGTGCTAAACCAGAGGATCTCAAAAAGACGAAATTTAAGTCTGAAATGAAGAAGCTTTTCAAAAAAGCAGGTGTCCCTGTGGTCCCTGGAGCTGTTATCAAGACGGAAGCAGATGTTGATCAAGCAGTGAACGAAATCGGCCTTCCAATGATTGCCAAACCTGACAATGGAGTGGGAGCAGCCGCAACCTTTAAACTTGAGACAGAAGACGATATCAATCACTTCAAGGCTGAGTGGGATCATTCAACTGTTTATTTCTTTGAGAAATTTGTCACCTCTAGCGAAATTTGCACCTTTGATGGTCTAGTGGACAAGGATGGTAAGATTGTCTTTTCAACAACCTTTGACTACGCCTATACACCGCTGGATCTCATGATTTACAAGATGGACAATTCTTATTACGTTCTCAAGGATATGGATCCTAAATTACGTAAATATGGTGAGGCAATTGTCAAAGAATTTGGTATGAAAGAACGTTTTTTCCATATTGAGTTCTTCCGCGAGGGGGACGATTACATTGCCATTGAGTACAATAACCGTCCTGCAGGTGGTTTCACTATTGATGTTTATAACTTTGCTCACTCTTTGGATCTCTATCGTGGATATGCTGCTATTGTAGCAGGAGAAGAGTTCCCAGCGTCAGAGTTTGAACCGCAGTATTGTTTGGCTACTTCTCGCCGTGCAAATGCTCACTATGTCTATTCTGAGGAGGACTTGCTTGCCAAATATAGCCAGCAGTTCAAGGTTAAAAAAATCATGCCAGCGGCCTTTGCGGAACTTCAAGGAGATTACCTTTATATGCTGACAACTCCGAGTCGACAAGAAATGGATCAGATGATTGCTGATTTCGGACAACGTCAAGAATAAGAACTATCGGATTAAGGAAATTCACTCCCTTAATCCTTTTGTTTTGTCTGATAAAAAATAAGAGCATCCTAACAAGGTAGCTATCATAAAACTTGTTCGATAACTATTTGAAGCAGGATTAGGTGGTCAGAAATTGAATTTTAATATTTCAATTGAGTCATAGTATTATGTTTTTGTATCCTTAAATCAGCTAAAAGGATCCATGACGACACCTATATGATATAGTTTTCAAGATACCAAACAAGTCTATTAATACTCAATGAAAAT
>NZ_VMMR01000072.1:0-1095 GCF_013277285.1 Streptococcus sp. 339
GGAGTTCTTGAAATCGTAAAACCACTTTGAACAAGAGTTACTTCAACCCATTGACTCCGATGGGTTAAGTTGCTTTCGTGAATACCAAAATCAGCCGCAATTTCTTCATAAGTTCGATATTCTCGCACATATTGAAGTCGCCATAAGAAGGTCTTCTAAGCTTAGTTTAGGTTTTCGTCCCCCTTTTGCGTGTTTACCTTGATAAGCTGTTTTCAATACAGCTCACATCTCTTCAAAAGTCGTGCGCTGAACAGCAACAAGGAGCTTAAATCGTGTATCAGTTAGTTGTTTACTTGCTTCATAATTTTATTGTATCATATTTTTGTTTCACAGGAAGTCTATTATATTTAAGGATATTTGAAAGCTGTATTTTAGAAAAACAATTATGGAGTTTTGATATTTTCTTAGTTTCAAACAAGCATGTTATAATAAAGCTATGGCATATAGTACAGATTTTAAACATCGAGAATTAGATTACATCAAAGAGGGGCACAGCCATGTCGAGGCAGCCAAGGTTTTTGATGTTGGCGTCAGAACTCTCTTCATGTGGGAAAAGAAAGACGTGAAAAAGGACACTCATACTAAACTAAAATAAAAAAGCATTATATAGTAGTAATATGAAATCAACTAAAGAAGAAATCCAAACCATCAAAACACTTTTAAAAGACTCTCGTACAGCTAAATATCATAAACGCCTTCAAATCGTTCTATTTCGTCTGATGGGCAAATCTTATAAAGAGATTATAGAGCTTTTAGACTGTAATCAAACAACGATTTGGCGAAATGTAAAAAAATATGAGGAGTTCGGACTCGACTCTCTCCTTCAAGAAACACGTGGTGGTCGTAACCATGCATATATGACAGTTGAGGAAGAGAAAGCCTTTCTTGCCCGCCATTTGAAGGCTACAGAGGCAGGAGAATTTGTTACAATTGAAGCCTTATTTCAGGCTTATAAAAAGGAGTTAGGTCATTCCTACACACGTGATGCCTTCTATCAACTGTTGAAGCGCCATGGTTGGCGAAATATTAGGCCACGTCCAGAACATCCTAAGAAAGCAGACGCTCAAACCATTGTTGCGTCTAAAAATAAAATCT
>NZ_VMMR01000073.1:0-4808 GCF_013277285.1 Streptococcus sp. 339
CTGTACTTGAGTACGGTAAGGCGACGCTGACGTGGTTTGAATTTGATTTTCGAAGAGTATAAAAGCATAGAAAAAAGGAATCAGGCTTAGAACCTGGTTCCTTTTTAGTTGCTTGATTACATGATGTGAAGAACATGTGCCACAATACCCACTGCGAAGAGGGCAAGGATAATAGTGATTGGAGATACTTTTTTCTTAAGTAAGTACATGCAAAGTAAAGTAAGGAGTAGTCCTGATAATCCAGGAATCAACATATCCAAGTTTTGTTGGAAAGTAGTAACTTTTTCAGGAGTTTGAGACAATCCTTGTCCTACTTGTGCGAATGCTTCTTGGATACCTTTAGACCCTTCTGGCAATTTATCCCAATGGATATAAGCCTTTTCATCTAGTTGAACTTTAGAAACATCGAAAGCAAATTTAATATTTACCCAGCGTTGAACAAGGACAGCAAGAATGAACATCCCAAGGATAGAAGCTCCTTTAGTGATATCTTGAAGGATACCACCAGACATATCTTTAGTGATTTCTGATCCAGCCTTGTATCCAATCTCTTGAACATACCACAAGAATGACATACGAATCAAGTTCCATGCAACAAAGAAGAGGAGTGGCCCCAAGATATTGCCAGTAAGGGCAAGTGAAGCACCGAGAGATCCAAGGATTGGGCGTACTGTAAACCAGAATACTGGGTCACCGATACCAGCAAGAGGTCCCATCATACCGATTTTAACCCCTTGGATAGCAGCGTCATCGATTTCCACACCGTTAGCACGTTCTTCTTCAAGCGCAAGAGTAACCCCCATGACTGGAGCAGCTACGTATGGATGAGTGTTGAAGAACTCAAGGTGACGCTCAAGAGCAGCGATTTGATCTTCTTTTTTAGTATAGAGTTTTTTGATAGCTGGAATGAGTGTATAAGCCCAGCCCAAGTTTTGCATCCGTTCAAAGTTCCAAGACCCTTGTAAGAAGGTTGAACGCCACCAAACTTTTTTACGATCTGATTTAGTTAATTGAAGTTTTTCAGTCATGATGTTTTCAGTCCTTTCTTATCTTAGTAGTCTTCTAGGATATCGCCGATTGGGTCGTTAGAAGTTGCGGCTCCTCCGCCACCATTTCCACCAGTTTTAGAAAGGTGAAGGTAGATAAGAGCGATAGCAACACCGATAGCACCGAATCCGATTAGAGTAATATCTGACACAGCAGCGAGAACGAAACCAAGAGCGAAGAATGGCCATACTTCACGAGTTGCCATCATGTTGATAACCATGGCGTAACCAACGGCAACGACCATACCACCACCGATAGCCATACCATCTTTGAGCCAGTCTGGCATGGCACTAAGGATACTTTGTACAGTTTCAGTTGGTACCATAAGGAGAAGAGCTGCAGGAAGCGCGATACGAAGTCCTTGGAAGAGTAGCGCAATGAAATGCGCACGCTCCACAGCGCCGAAGTCACCTTTTTTAGCGGCAGCATCTGCAGTATGAACCAAACCAACTGAAATTGTACGAACAATCATTGTCAAGAAAAGTCCAGCTACGGCAAGAGGGATAGCAACCGCTTGGGCAACACCGATACCAGTCTTGGTAAAGTCACCACCAAGAACCATGATAATGGCAGCAGCGACAGAAGCAAGTGCAGCATCAGGAGCGATAGCAGCACCGATATTTGACCAACCAAGGGCAATCATTTGAAGCGATCCACCGAGGATAATCCCTGCTTCCAAGTGACCTGTTACAAGCCCAATAAGGGTACAGGCTACAAGTGGTTGGTGAAATTGGAACTGGTCGAGGATGCCTTCAAGACCTGCAAAGAAGGCTACAACGACTACTAAAACCATAGAAATAATAGACATGTTTAAAATCCTTTCATAAATAATGGCTTATTTGACATTGGCTTTGTTAATCAAGTCAAACAAATCTTTTTTAGAATCATTTGGTACTTTACGTACGTCAAATTCAACACCGAGGTCACGCATTTTTTCAAATGTAGCAACGTCTTCTTTGTCCATAGACAAAACAGTATTGACCAATGTTTTACCTGTTGAGTGAGCCATAGAACCAACGTTAAGAGTTTTGATTGGCACGCCGCCTTCGATGGCACGAAGAGCATCTTGAGGTGTTTCAAACAAGATAAGGGCATGTGTTTCTCCAAAACGTGGGTCTTTTGAAACCTCAATCAGTTTTTGAATTGGAACCACGTTAGCCTTGACATTACCTGGAGCTGCTTGTTTAATCAATTCTTTACGAAGGTCGTCTTTAGCCACGTTATCTGAAGCCACGATGATACGGTCTGCTTTTGAATCTGGAGTCCAAGCAGTTGCAACCTGACCGTGAAGTAGACGTGTGTCAAGACGGGCAAGATTGATTTTCAATTTACCGTCTCCAATGACCGTTCCTTCTGGGATAGCAGCTTGGGCAACTGGAGCAGCTGCAGCGCTTGCTACTTCCTCAACTGGGTTTAGCTCTTCTGGAAGAGCCTTGATGCCATCTTTGGCTTCTTTAATAATATTCGCAGCGACTTTTTCTACACCTGCAGCAGCGTCCATCAGGCGCTCTGTGTAGGCTTGAATTAACATCGGTAAGTTAAGTCCTGTGATGATGGCAAACTTACGCTCGGGATTTTCTCCCATCACGCGACTAGCTTGGTTAAATGGAGATCCACTCCAAAGGTCAGCCAAAACTAGAACCTCATCTTCTGCGTCAAATGCAGCAACAGCGTTATTAAACTTAGCGTATAGATCATCAGGGCCTTCATTTGGCATAAAGGTTACAACTTGAACCTTTTCTTGTTCACCAAAGATCATAGATCCTGACTGATGAATACCCGCAGCAAATTCGCCGTGGCTCGCAATAATGATTCCGATACTCATTATTGTCATTCCTCCTTTTTTGTTTTAGTTTTCATTTAAGAAAACTTTAAGACTGTTTAAGTATAAACCGTTTTCATGTAAAAAGCAACTATTTATCATAAAAAATTAAAAAAACTTTTACTTTTGGATGTTGATATATTGAGTTTTTTGAGGAGTAATATTGAATCCACATTTAAAAATTTAATATAAAAAAGTTGAAAGAAGCTTCCAACTTTTAAAATAGGTTTCTATTAGATTAGTGGGTGAAGTCGAGTACCATACGTCCTTGGATTTGACCTTTTTCCATTTCGTCGAAAATGGCTACGGCATCTTCTATTGGACGTTTTTGAACAACTGGAACTACTAAACCTTCTGCACCGAATTGGAAGGCTTCTTCCAAGTCTTTACGAGTTCCTACAAGAGAACCGATGACTTGGATTCCATCGAGGACTGTTTTAACGATGCTGAGTTCCATCATTTCAGAAGGAAGACCGACAGCGACAACGCGACCACCAGCACGAACTGAGTCAACAGCCTGGTTGAAGGCAACTTTAGATACAGCAGTTACGACAGCTGAATGAGCTCCTCCATCAGTTTTTTCCTTGATGAGTCCTGGTACATCATCAACTTCGAGGCCGTTAATCACAATGTCAGCGCCTACTTCTTTTGCAAGGGCAAGTTTGTCATTGTTGATATCAACTGCGATGACATGAGCATTGAATACTTTTTTAGCGTATTGAACAGCGAGGTTACCAAGCCCACCAGCACCGTAAAGAACAACCCATTGGCCTGGTTCAACTTTTGCTTCTTTAATAGCTTTATAGGTTGTTACACCAGCGCATGTAATAGAAGAAGCTTGGGCTGGATCAAGTCCGTCAGGAACTTTAACAGCATAGTCTGCAGTTACGATACATTGTTCAGCCATACCACCGTCTACTGAGTAGCCAGCATTTTTTACTGTACGGCAAAGGGTTTCGCGACCAGTTGTACAGTATTCGCAAGTACCACATCCTTCAAAGAACCAAGCAACGCTGACGCGGTCACCGACTTTAAGGCTTTTTACATCTGGGGCAATTTCTTTAACGATACCAACACCTTCGTGACCTAGGACACGTCCTGGTACCTGACCGAAGTCGCCATGGGCAACGTGGAGGTCAGTGTGGCAAACACCACAGTATTCAATTTCTACAAGTGCTTCCCCAGTTTCAAGTGGGCGGAGTACTTTTTCTTCAACAGCAACACCAGTGCTTTCTGGATTTACAACAACAGCTTTCATAGCTATCCTCCTTTATATTGACCGAGAACAGGGACAACGGGACTGGATTGATTTTGTGTCAACAGAGTCGAGTGTGACGAGCTCTCTTGTATTTATATGTGAAGTATATCACAAAAGAAAGCCTTTTCCAAGGTTTTGGAGGCAAAAAGTAGAACAATCGATTAATACTAAACTAAAATAAAAAAGCATCATATAATAGTAATATGAAATCAACTAAAGAAGAAATCCAAGCTATCAAAACACTTTTAAAAGACTCTAGTACAGCTAAATATCATAAACGCCTTCAAATCGTTCTATTTCGTCTGATGGGCAAATCTTATAAAGAGATTATAGAGCTTTTAGGCTGTAATCAAACAACGATTTGGCCAACTGTAAAAAAATATGAGGAGTTCGGACTCGATTCTCTCCTTCAAGAAACACGTGGTGGTCGTAACCATGCATATATGACAATTGAGGAAGAGAAAGCCTTTCTTGCCCGTCATTTGAAGGCTGCAGAGGCAGGAGAATTTGTTACAATTGATGCCTTATTTCAGGCTTATAAAAAGGAGTTAGGTTCTTCCTACACACGTGATACCTTCTATCAACTCTTGAAGCACCATGGTTGGCGAAATATTAGGCCACGTCCAGCACATCCCAAGAAAGTAGACTCTCAAACCATTGTCGCGTCTAAAAATAAAATCT
>NZ_VMMR01000074.1:0-3504 GCF_013277285.1 Streptococcus sp. 339
TAGCCACAGGTTGCTCAAAGCATGGTTTTGAGGTTGTAGATAGAACTGACGAAGTCAGCTCATACTAGACTAAAATCAAAAAGCATTATATAGTAGTAATATGAAATCAACTAAAGAAGAAATCCAAGCTATCAAAACACTTTTAAAAGACTCTAGTACAGCTAAATATCATAAACGCCTTCAAATCGTTCTATTTCGTCTGATGAGTAAATCTTATAAAGAGATTATAGAGCTTTTAGACTGTAATCAAACAACGATTTGGCCAACTGTAAAAAAATATGAGGAGTTCGGGCTCGATTCTCTCCTTCAAGAAACACGTGGTGGTCGTAACCATCATATATGACAGTTGAGGAAGAAAAAGCCTTTCTTGCTCGCCATTTGAAGGCTGCAGAGGCAGGAGAATTTGTTACAATTGATGCCTTATTTCAGGCTTATAAAAAGGAGTTAGGTCCTTCCTACACACGTGATACCTTCTATCAACTGTTGAAGCGCCATGGTTGGCGAAATATTAGGCCACGTCCAGAACATCCTAAGAAAGCAGACGCTCAAACCATTGTCGCGTCTAAAAATAAAATCTCAATTCAAGAAGACAAGAAAGCGCTTTAAAACCAGTAGACATTTTCGTAAGGTTCGCTTGATGTACCAAGATGAGGCTGGTTTCGGTAGAATCAGTAAACTGGGATCTTGTTGGGCTCCAATGGGAGTAGGTCCACATGTCCATAGTCACTATATACGAGAATTTCGCTATTGTTATGGAGCTGTTGATGCCCATACAGGCGAATCATTTTTCTTAATCGCTGGTGGATGTCATACTGAGTGGATGAACGCCTTTTTAGAAGAGCTTTCACAAGCTTATCCAGATGATTATCTTTTACTCGTTATGGACAATGCCATATGGCATAAATCAAGTACCTTAAAGATTCCGACTAATATTGGCTTTACCTTTATTCCTCCATACACACCAGAGATGAACCCCATTGAACAAGTGTGGAAAGAGATTCGTAAACGTGGATTTAAGAATAAAGCCTTTCGAATTTTGGAAGATGTCATGAATCAACTTCAAGATGTTATACAAGGACTGGAGAAGGAGGTGATAACGTCCATCGTTAATCGGAGATGGACTAGAATGCTTTTTGAAAGTAGATGAGTATTAAAACATGGTTTTGAGGTTGTA
This sequence comes from Streptococcus sp. 339, assembly GCF_013277285.1. Taxonomy (NCBI): domain Bacteria; kingdom Bacillati; phylum Bacillota; class Bacilli; order Lactobacillales; family Streptococcaceae; genus Streptococcus; species Streptococcus sp. 339. The sequence continues at coordinate 1,175 of NZ_VMMR01000074.1, forward strand.
GATAGAACTGACGAAGTCAGTAACCATATATACGGCAAGGCGACGCTGACGTGGTTTGAAGAGATTTTCGAAGAGTAGCAAAATGGAAAAAGGAGTGAGTGAAGTACATCGCCTCCCCACTCCTTTTTCTGTTTTTAGGCTGTTTTTTCAACCTTCAAGATTTTTACATCATAGCTACCAACAGGCGTTTCAATGGTTGCTGTATCACCTGTTTTCTTGCCAATCAAGGCTTGTCCAATTGGGCTTTCATTTGAAACTTTACCTGCAAAGGCATCCGCACCCGCTGAACCTACGATAATATAAACTTCTTCTTCGTCCTCACCAATTTCTTGGATGGTGACTGTTTTACCAATCGCTACTTCGTCCTGGGCAACTGCGTCGCTATTGACGATTTCAGCATAGCGGATTTTTGTTTCTAAGCTAGAGATTTGTCCTTCGACAAAGGCTTGTTCATCCTTAGCTGCTTCGTACTCACTGTTTTCTGAAAGGTCACCGTATGAACGGGCAATCTTAATGCGTTCTACCACTTCTGGTCGACGAACCAATTTCAATTCTTCTAATTCTTTTTCAAGTTTTTCCTTTTCCTCAAGGGTCATAGGATATGTTTTTTCTGCCATTTTTCTCAACTTTCTTCTAATAATATTTTCTAAAGAAAATTATGTGAAGTATCACATAATTTTAGTTTGTTTGGTTTAATTTGCTGTTGACATGTTCAGCGACATTGCGATCGTGGTCTTCTTGATTATTAGCATAGTAGACCTTGCCTTCTGTGACATCTGCTACAAAGTAGAGGTTATCGCTCTTAGTTTGATTGATGCTTGACTCAATCGCATCCAGACTTGGACTATCGACTGGACCAGGCATGAGACCTACATTTTTATAAACATTATAAGGTGAATCAATGTTGGTATCAATCGCAACATCCTCAGATAAGCTGATATTTTGCCCCAGTTTTCCTTGGGCATACAAGATTGCAATATTACTTTGAAGTGGCATATCACGATTCAAACGATTGTAGAATACACCTGCAATGAGCTTACGATCTTCTGTCTTGGCACCTTCTTTTTCGACCAAGGAAGCAATGGTCAACAACTCATTGACAGTCAAGTTTTTAGATTTGATAGTACTATAGTAAGGAGATAGGTTCTTATCCATAGCAGCTAACATCTCATCAATCAAGCTCTCAACAGTTGTGCTTTCCTTGATAGAATAAGTAGCTGGGAAAAGGTATCCTTCCAAACGATAACGCGCACCACTATCTTTTGCAGGCAAACTTTCCAATAAAGTAGGATATTTGGCTACTGCTTGACTGATAAACGTCTCATCTTGAACTTTTGCCAAGAAAGCCTCCGCTGTCAAAGACTCTTTGAAGTCACCTTCCAATTGACCCACAGCTTGTGCAATCTGATCCAAGGTATAACCTTCTGGAATTGTCAAAGTCGCAAGTACAGGTTCTTGCGGTTCATCTGTTCCACCTTTTTGCAACTCTTTGAGTAAGTCTTCTGTACTCATACTCTTTTGCAAATTGTAGTAACCCGCTTTCAAGTCGGTATAATTTTTATACTTGGCATAAAAGCTAAAAATCAGACCATGCTTTACCAAACCAGCTTTTTCAAGCGTCGTACCGATTTCTTGAACGTTTGAACCTTCTGGAATTCCAACCGTCACATATTTCTTAGAATTAGCATCGATAGGTAACAAAGAATCTAGCACGTACTGGTAACCAAAGTAACCACCTGCTGAGAGCAAGGCAAGGAATACAAGGAATGAAATCACAAAAGCTTTCACATGTGACTTCTTCTCTTTCTTAGACTTAACGGGTTTTGCTCCTTCTCTACGGCTACGACGTGGTGTATCGCTGATGATATCCACTGTTTCTGTAGCAGGCGTAGGTGTTTCTGGACCTGCTTGTTCTGCTTTTTTCTCTGCCGTCTTATAGGAAACAGCTACCCTTGTTGGGGTTTCATTGTATTCTCTTTCAAATTTCTTAGGTCTAACAGGACCTGGACCTGGTCCTGGTCTTGAACCACTTTCTTCCGCTGGAGAAGAAGGTACATCTTGACTTGGGTGAGTAGGCACGGTAGGAGCTTTTCTCATAATCTCCTCTACCGTTGACAAGGAATCAGCCATGAGTTCTTCAGCTGAAGGTTCATTTGCAGGAGTGCGAACTACTGCCTTATCTTCTTTCAGAACTTCATCATAGCCTTTTACTTTTTCTAAATCTCTCAGAATCTGCTCTTTAAAGCTTAATTTCTCTTCTTCTCTTGACTTTTCACTCAAAAGTTTTTCCTCCTTGTTGACAATCCATAATATTATATCTTAAAAGTCCA
>NZ_VMMR01000075.1:0-2608 GCF_013277285.1 Streptococcus sp. 339
ATGAACGCCTTTTTAGAAGAGCTTTCACAAGCTTATCCAGATGATTATCTTTTACTCGTTATGGACAATGCCATATGGCATAAATCAAGTACCTTAAAGATTCCGACTAATATTGGCTTTACCTTTATTCCTCCATACACACCAGAGATGAACCCCATTGAACAAGTGTGGAAAGAGATTCGTAAACGTGGATTTAAGAATAAAGCCTTTCGAACTTTGGAAGATGTCATGAATCAACTCCAAGATGTTATACAAGGACTGGAGAAGGAGGTGATAAAGTCCATCGTTAATCGGAGATGGACTAGAATGCTTTTTGAAAGTAGATGAGTATTAGAAGGAAGGTCAACAAGATTCTTTTCTGGTTATCAGAAGAGAATCTCTGTTGGCTTTTTTGGCATAAATGAACAATTTTATTTTTCAGAATATATCAAATATAACAAATAACTCTTAAAATTCAGAAAATTCTATTGACAGGACTTGAAAAAGAGTCTATAATGAATAAAAAACAAAGGAGAATACTATGAAAACAAGAAAAGTATTGGCTCTTGCGGGAGTAACCTTATTAGCAGTTGGTGTTTTAGCTGCTTGTTCTGGGGGTTCAGGTGCTCAAGGTGAAAAAACCTTTGCATTTACTTACGAGACACATCCAGATAATCTCAACTATTTGACAACTGGTAAGGCAGCAACTTCTGAGATTACTAGTAATGTGATTGATGGATTGCTTGAAAATGATAAATACGGGAACCTTGTTCCTTCATTGGCAGAAGACTGGTCAGTTTCTAAGGATGGCTTGACTTATACTTATAAGATTCGTCAGGATGCCAAGTGGTATACATCTGAGGGAGAAGAGTATGCTCCTGTTAAGGCTCAGGACTTTGTAACAGGACTTAAATATGCAACAGATAAGAAAGCAGAAGCCCTTTACTTGGTACAGGATTCAATCAAAGGTCTGGATGCCTATGCCAAAGGTGAAATCACAGACTTCACTCAAGTCGGGATTAAAGCCCTTGACGACCAAACAATCCAATACACCTTGAACAAACCTGAAAGTTTTTGGAATTCCAAAACAACAATGGGTGTGCTTGCGCCAGTTAATGAAGAGTTTTTGAATTCAAAAGGGGATGATTTTGCCAAAGCTACGGATCCAAGTAGTCTCTTGTATAACGGTCCTTATTTGTTGAAATCCATTGTGACCAAATCTTCCGTTGAATTTGCGAAAAATCCGAACTATTGGGATAAGGACAATGTGCACATTGACAAAGTTAAATTGTCATTCTGGGATGGGCAAGATACCAGCAAACCAGCAGAAAACTTTAAAGATGGTAGCCTTACAGCAGCTCGTCTTTATCCAACAAGTGCAAGTTTCGCAGAGCTTGAGAAGAGTATGAAAGACAATATCGTCTATACTCAACAAGACTCTACGACTTATCTAGTAGGGACAAATATTGACCGTCAATCTTATAAATACACATCTAAGACTAGCGAAGAACAAAAGACATCTACTAAAAAGGCTCTCTTAAATAAGGATTTCCGTCAGGCTATTGCCTTTGGATTTGACCGTACAGCCTATGCCGCTCAGTTGAATGGAGAAACTGGAGCAAGCAAAATCTTGCGTAATCTCTTTGTGCCACCAACATTTGTTCAAGCAGATGGGAAAAACTTTGGCGATATGGTCAAAGAAAAATTAGTAACCTATGGGGATGAATGGAAGGATGTTAATCTGGCCGATTCACAAGATGGTCTCTACAATCCAGAAAAAGCCAAGGCTGAATTTGCCAAGGCTAAGTCCGCTTTACAAGCAGAAGGTGTGACTTTCCCAATTCACCTAGATATGCCTGTTGACCAGACAGCAACTACAAAAGTTCAACGTGTCCAATCTATGAAACAATCCTTGGAAGCAACTTTAGGAACTGATAATGTCGTTATTGATATCCAACAATTGCAAAAAGATGAATTGCTTAATGTAACTTTATTTGCTGAAAATGCTGCTGGCGAAGACTGGGATTTATCAGATAATGTCGGTTGGGGTCCTGATTTTGCCGATCCATCAACCTACCTTGATATTATCAAACCTTCTGTAGGAGAAAGTACTAAAACATATTTAGGATTTGACTCAGGGGAAGATAATGTAGCTGCTAAAAAAGTAGGTCTATATGACTACGAAAAATTGGTTACTGAAGCTGGTGATGAGGCTACAGATGTTGCTAAACGCTATGATAAATACGCTTCAGCCCAAGCTTGGCTGACAGATAGTGCTTTGATTATTCCAACTACATCTCGTACAGGGCGTCCAATCTTGTCTAAGATGGTACCATTTACAATACCATTTGCATTGTCAGGAAATAAAGGTACAAGTGAGCCAGTCTTATATAAATACCTTGAAATTCAAGACAAGGCAGTCACTGTAGATGAATACCAAAAAGCTCAGGAAAAATGGATGAAAGAAAAAGAAGAGTCTAATAAAAAGGCTCAAGAAGAACTTGCCAAACATGTCAAATAAAACAAAAAGAGACTGAGTCAAAAGTCCTAAAAATCAGAAAAACGCATAGTATCAGGTGTTGATGTACTGCACCCCAAAAGTTAGACAGAAAAAATCTAACTTTTGGGG
>NZ_VMMR01000076.1:0-4547 GCF_013277285.1 Streptococcus sp. 339
AGATTTATAACAATCCTTTCTCTGTGAAAATCGCAAGTTTTTCCCACCTTTTCTCAATACTGAAACAACATCTTTCCAGAACTTCAATAATTTCTTTTTGTGTTAAATCATTATTTAACTAAATCTTTGGAGGCAATACGTTTTCAAAGCTACTTTTTACCATAGATTTTGAGCTTTCAACACATATTACTAAGCCAAAAATGCTCTAAATTTTTGAAATTCTAACAAATTCCACTCAACTTTATCATCATATTTGACTTTCACAATATCTTTCTCAAAATAACATGGAATAAAGATAGTTTTCTTTTGAAACGGGTTCAGAAGTAACCGTATCAAGTGCTAATAATGCTTGAGTTAATTTACAAGAACCTACTCCAGTGAAATGATCCTATCACATTGCCGTGCTTGCTCCATGTTATGCGTAACAATCAAAATTGTTTTACCAAATTGATCTCTCAAAGTTCGAATCAAATCGAATGCTTTTTGAGACATTTCAGGATCTAACGATCCGGTTGGTTCATCTGCTAGGACAATATCTCCGGGCTTTAAAATAGCTCTCACAATCGCAATTCTCTGCTGTTCACCTCCCGATAATTCATTGACTTTACTATTTAACCGATTTTGTAGACCAACAAATTCTAGCGTTTCCTTGATTCTCTGCTCTTTCTCCTGTCTAGAGAAATTCGAAAAAGTCATGGCAAGCATCAGGTTATCTTTCACACTAGATGTAGAAATGAGTGCATTGGATTGAAAAAGATAGTTGATGACATTCCTTCGATAATGAACTGCTGATTGCGAATTTACCTTAGGCAAAACTTTTCCGTTGATTAGGATTTTACCACTGTCAACAGTATCCAATAGTCCAATCATATTGAGGATAGTCGATTTTCCAGAACCAGAAGGTCCTACTAAAGCTACAAATTCATTTTCCTCAATATCAAAGCTTAAGTCTTTGAAAATTTCTCTTGAACCAAATTGTTTTGATACATTTTGTACTGAAATTCTAGACATGAGATTACTCCTTAAATGATTGTATGATACTCTCTCCTTCTTTACGGAACAAACTGAAGTAAAGAAGCATTATCTGAAAAGCAAATGTAGCTAGTGTCATGACTATTCCCAACTTAGAACCCACCAAGATAGAAACGATTAGTTCCATCACAGAAAAACTAATAATGAGAGAAACCACACCAATATATCTTTTCCATGGTGAGAATCCCATAAAGTATTGAACATACAATTTTTCTTCAAATAACAAGCGGTACATTAAGACAAAACTCCAGAAAATAGCCATCATCGTAATGATGATAATCGCTATAATCGTGCCGAAAAGATAAAATGTATAACTCAGATCTTTTTGAAGACCATTGATAAAGTTCTTGACAGTTGTAAAACTCAACCGATTATCCGTTAAATCTGGAAATTCTGTTTCTAAAACGGACACTACCTGTTCCATTGTTTCCCTATCACGAATCTTCAAAAGACCATTATAGCCGCTGACAACTAAGTTTGCCGACTCCATGAAATATAGATTCTCTGGTGTTGAGACAAAAATAACTGGATTCTCACTAGTTGTACCATAAGAAATGGAATCTGACCAAGTAAATATTGGTCGAGACGGTTGGTAAACCTTGAACATAAATTTCGGATTTTCTGTGAAATTAGTTTGTAAATCTCCCGGTTTTACAGTGACACTTTCCTGTAAATAAGCCTTCATCGCCTCAAGTTCTTCTGTATTGAGCGTGTTAGGTAGAAGATAAAGTCGAGTACCATTCCTCATCTCTAGCAACTCCTCATCACTTAGGGGAATACCTAACTCTTGCAGGTAATTATAGGAGAATTTCAAATACCAAAATGGTTTTTTAGGGACATGTTGGTATGTCCCATAGACTGCATCAAGGTACTCCTGATTAAGAAATTTTCCTTGGGCAATATAGACACCTGGAAGCTCAGATATACGCTGGTAAAAGTTATACATACTACGCTCAAGGGAATTTGTAGTTCCTGCATATGTACCTACATCATCTCCCTCAACAAAGCTGGAGATAACGTACATATCTTCAACATTTTTCCACTCCCTAGATACTTTCATATTATCAATAAACTGATTCGTTGGAGCATCTAAAGAGTAACTGACTGCGATTAACAAACCAGCTACCAAGGTATAGAATAACAAGCAGGTTACCATTAAAGGCTTCATTGGTAATCGTTTATGAATTGCGGCTAATGGAGAAACCGAATAAACAATAATCGTTGGAATAATGAATATCAATAGTAGCAACAAGACTGAGAGGCTGACTCCAGCAAAAACTAGAATAAACGATGATAAACCAAAACTAGACCAGCCTGACAACAACCAACTACATAAAGAGATAATTGGAATAATGTAGATTGAAAATAGTAGAGAATTTTTGAAAAAAGCAGACCATAATTCTTTTCTATCCCATCCTAAAAGAATCAATGTTCCGAAATGTTTAAAGGATTGAAGAACACAGATTAAGAATAGAATCAGTAAAATGAAGGCATTTACTAAGATGCTGATAGCAAGTATTATTCCCCAAATTCCCTGATCAGTACTACTTCCAAAACTTTCTTTTGTCAAATCCTCAACAGAAATACCTGACATCTTTGAAAGATGCAACAGAAAGTTATCTCTTGAGACAGCATCGTGGAGACCATTGATATGGTATATCCCATTGATCGTATTAGTGTTTTGAAAAGTATAATCTAATCGTTCAATGACTACAGGTGTGCTAAATAATAAATCTGGAAGCTCGTAAAGCATATTATTTGAGCCTTTGTCAAGTCCAATAGTCATACTATTATCACTATGAGATAATAAATCTGCAAATTGTTGTTGTGAGACTACTATTTTACCCGTACTTTCAAAATCTGAAAAACCAGCAGAGCTGCCAAGGATGTCTATATAAATCCTATTTAGACCTTCTCCTGTATCACTACTTTCAGAACGTTTTGTCCATATGGACAAGTCACTCTGTTCTAAAAAATAATTAAATACATCTTGTGATTGCTCTTCTGTTAACTTCTGAAGATAAACTGTTACAGTTTCGGAATGATGATTATAACTCTGCCATGACTGTTGATACTGTAAACCTGCTAAAAAAATTGCCACCAGAGCAAGTAAGACACTCTGGATGGCAATCAAAAACAGGATTAAGTATTTCATTTTACCTAATAACATGTTTTTGTATGTCATAGGTACTTACCTACAATTCCAGTAACATTCAGCTGTAGCAGTTCCGATGAATTTAGAAACACGTGCTTCTACTCCAGGTGATTGCCAGCCTGAGAATGCCCCGTTAGCAGTTGCTGAGTGTTCGTAAACACTAGACTGAACATTTGAATAGCTCCAAAGGCCAGCAGTACGACCATAATCCCAATAAACTGCAGTACCTTTATACCAAACTGTTGCAGCTGAAACAATCGAACCACCTGCACCAGCTAAAGTCAGTGCAAGTAAAGATGTTGTAATTATTTTTTTTATGCTTTTCTTCATCGTAAAGCCCTCATTTCTTTCACTTAAAATCTAACAATAACAATGACTGCATTTAGAAATATCAACAAATCATACCCTAGTACATCGGAATCCCTTCTTTCTAATTAAAAATTAGATAAAACAGAAATACTATATAGTTAATAGTATTTTCATCATTTAATCAACTAATCAGCCTTCCCAACATCAAGACCATTGGACTTCTTTTGCGATTGCACTCGAATCTCCAATTGTTTATTCTTCTGAATAAACTGTTGGTAAGGAATTGTATTACTAAACATAAAAACACCTAGCAATGCAAATGTAACTAATTTTTTAATTCCACGTTTTTTTCTCATGCAATGAAACCCCTTTCTTTTTTATTCTAACAGATATATTTTATTTAGTCAAGTATTTTTATGTAATTTTTAACTTTTTTTTTTGTTTATTACCATAAAGAATTATTTATTCCTTTAACTTGCTATTTTGAACTAAAAATTTTATAATGAAATTAAGCAAATAGGAAGGATTATTATCTTTAATGAATACACTCGCAGAAAAATTCAGATTGAAAAGAAAAGAGTTGAGACTCTCCCAACAAACTCTTGCAGAAGGAATTTGTGAACAAAGCCAGATTAGTAAAATTGAGAGAGGGCATTTCATTCCCTCCGCAGACCTTTTGTTCAAACTCTCCCAACGACTCGAAGTACCATTAGATTATTTTTTTAATGAACAAATTGAAATTAAATCTAACCTCTCTAATTTCAAGCAATTATCTGCTCGACTATTAGATGACAGAAATTATGACAATTTGGAATATATTTATAGAATAGAGATTGAACGAAGTACTTTTCTAACACTAGAAGACCGAACTTACCTTGAATGGATTAAAGCTATTATTGACTTCTATCAATATGACAGTAAGTGTGAGGCAATTTCTTCATTGGAAAATATATTATTAAAAGTCTCTTCAAATACTCTGATTTATTTAAAGGCGTTGAATACTCTATCTAATTTCTATTCCTTAGTGGGTCTTGAACAAGAATATGAGGCA
>NZ_VMMR01000077.1:0-11739 GCF_013277285.1 Streptococcus sp. 339
CACCTTGTAGAAACGTCGTGCCAATTCACGACATAAACAAGTAAAATGATATTCAATTTTAAATAGGCTTGAGCCAATGTTTTTATTTTACACTAAATAACTTTAGAAATCAAATATTTTGTTAGTGTTTTGGTTTGAAAAACGAACAAAATGAAGACAAATAGACAAATTTTCAATTGTAAGCTAACATTTATACTCAATGAAAATCAAAGAGCAAACTAGGAAGCTAGCCGCAGGCTGTACTTGAGTACGGCAAGGCAACGCTGACGTGGTTTGAATTTGATTTTCGAAGAGTATTATTCTCCTTCAAAGGCATCTTTAATATGGTCAAAGAAGCCCTTTTTCTTTGGATTGACTTTTAAATCACCAGCAGCTGCAAATTCTTTCAAGGCTGCTTTTTGACGATCGTTCAAGCCTGTTGGTGTTACGACATTAACGGTAACATATTGGTCACCAACTGCACCACCACGAAGACTCGGAGCTCCTTTGCCACGTAGGCGGAATTTCTTACCAGTCTGAGTTCCCTCTGGGACAACCAATTCAACATCACCGTGAACAGTTGGAATATCTACTGTGTCACCAAGAGCTGCTTGGACAAAGTTGAGGTTGAGATTGTAGAAGATAGTAGTTCCTTCACGTTCAAACTTATCGCTGGCTTCCACAGAAACAACCACGTACAAGTCACCATAAGGTCCACCGTTAAATCCAGCTTCACCTTGACCAGCTAGGCGAATTTGTTGACCAGTTTCCACACCAGCAGGAATTTTGACATGTACGCTATGATCTTGTTTTTCATGCCCTGTTCCGTGACATGTTGTACATGGATCTTTGATTTCTTTTCCGCGACCATGACAGACATCACAGGTTACTTGACGACGCATCATACCAAGCGGAGTCTGCGTATCGACGTTAATGACACCAGCACCATGACAGCGTCCACAAGTGACTGGACTGGTTCCTGGCTTAGCACCTGAGCCATTACATGTACGACAGCTTGCTTCACGGTTGTATTTAACTTCTTTTTCAGCTCCAAAAATAGCTTCTTCAAAGGTCAAGTTCACACGATACTGGAGGTCATCCCCTTGGCGAGGAGCATTTGGATTGCGTGAAGCACCGCCTCCGCCGAAGAAACTTGAGAAAATGTCCTCAAAACCACCGAAGCCACCTGCCCCATTGAAACCGCCAGCTCCACCACCGAAGCCTCCAAATCCACCATTGGCGCCTGCAGCACCATATTGGTCATAGGCAGCCCGTTTTTGGTCGTCACTCAAAGTCTCATAGGCTTCTTGAACTTCCTTGTACTTTTCCTCAGCACCAGGCTCCTTATTGATATCTGGGTGATATTTTTTCGAAAGCTTACGATAAGCCTTTTTGATCTCGTCTGCCGAAGCGTTTTTTGACACCCCCAGACGATCATAAAATTCAGTATTGTTCATACAAGATACCAAGACCGTAAAATTCGACTGAAAAATAGGAAATCTGACGCTGGAGCGATGCTCCTAGACAGATTTATCTTTTTTCCGAGAATTTAGGTCGGGTTCAATTCCTTTCTGTTATATTAAGTAAGAAATTTGGGAACCCGTGTTCAATTCCCTGAACACATTTGTTCCTTTCTTTCATATTGATGAGACAAAACCCAAACAAATGATATTCCGTCCCTTTTTATCGAAAAACAGAGGCTGGGTTGCAACCTCTGCAAATAAGTAAATTAACTTTATTTTGATTTTAAATATCCTATAAGTACAGAAATATTTATATATTTTTGTCTCTTCTTAGTATTTGCTATAAAATTCCAATAGATTAGAAGGAATACACCGACAACCCAAATCATGCCCATTATAAACGATATTATAAATTCTGGTTTTTGTATGGTTGCTGATACTAGTGCTGATACTAGCGCTGACAACAATACTGAAGTAACAAAATTCCTTACCGCTTCATCATTTTTGACACAATTCTCATGTTCAGCTAATATAATTTCTCTATATCTAGCCAAATATACTGCTGGAATATTATCTATAAAATCTTTTGCAGATTCATAACTATCAGCTTTATCACAAAAATCATTATAAAGTTTTCGTGTACTTTTTAGATACTCTTCTGTTAATACACTCATCTTATTTTTCCGTAAACTCTCCGTCTACGACGTCATCGCCTGCGTTTCCTGTTGCTTGTGCACCTTCTGCTCCTGCTTGAGCTTGTTGGGCTGCTGCTGCTTGTTCGTAGAGTTTAACAGCAAGTCCTTGAGCTTTTTCGTTCAATGCTTCAAGTTTTGCTTTCATGTCGTCCAAGTTGTTGTCTTCTTGCGCCTTCTTAAGGTCATCAAGGGCAGCTTGGGCAGCGTCGCGTTCTGCGTCGAAGCCTTTGCCTTCAGTTTCCTTGATAGTCTTTTCAGTCGCAAAGATTGCTTGGTCTACTTCGTTACGAAGGTCCACTTCTTCTTTACGTTTCTTATCTGCTTCAGCGTTTGCTTCTGCATCTTTCATCATGCGGTCGATTTCTTCGTCAGTCAAACCAGAGTTCGATTGGATCACAATTGTTTGTTCTTTTTGAGTTCCAAGGTCTTTGGCCTTAACAGATACGATACCGTTCTTGTCAATGTCAAATGTTACTTCGATTTGAGGAATTCCACGAGGTGCAGCTGGGATGTCTGTCAATTGGAAGCGTCCAAGAGTCTTGTTATCTGCTGCCATTGGTCGTTCACCTTGAAGAACGTGGATATCAACGGCTGGTTGGTTGTCTGCCGCAGTTGAGAAGACTTGTGATTTAGATGTTGGAATTGTTGTGTTACGGTCGATGAGTTTTGTGAAGACACCACCCATTGTTTCGATACCAAGTGACAATGGTGTTACATCAAGAAGGACAACGTCTTTGACATCACCAGTGATGACACCACCTTGGATAGCAGCGCCCATGGCAACTACTTCATCAGGGTTTACTGATTTGTTTGGTTCTTTACCAGTTTCAGCTTTAACAGCTTCTACAACGGCTGGGATACGAGTTGAACCACCAACAAGGATCACTTCGTCGATTTCTGACAAGCTCAAACCTGCATCTGAAAGGGCTTGACGAACTGGAACTTTTGTACGTTCTACAAGGTCACGAGTCAAATCGTCAAATTTCGCACGAGTCAAAGTCATTTCCAAGTGAAGAGGTCCAGCCTCGCCTGCAGTGATGAATGGTAAGCTGATTTGTGTTGAAGTTACACCAGAAAGGTCTTTCTTCGCTTTTTCAGCTGCATCTTTCAAACGTTGCATTGCCATCTTGTCAGTAGACAAGTCAATACCGTTTTCTTTCTTGAATTCTGCTACCAAGTAGTCAATGATTTTTTGGTCAAAGTCATCACCACCAAGTTTGTTGTCCCCTGCAGTTGACAATACGTCGAAGACACCGTCACCCAATTCAAGGATAGAAACGTCGAATGTACCACCACCAAGGTCAAATACCAAGATTTTTTCTTCTTTATCAGTCTTGTCCAAACCGTAAGCAAGGGCTGCTGCAGTTGGTTCGTTGACAATACGTTCTACTTCAAGACCAGCAATTTTACCAGCGTCTTTTGTTGCTTGACGTTGAGCGTCGTTGAAGTAAGCAGGAACTGTGATAACTGCTTTGGTTACTTTTTCACCAAGATAGTCTTCAGCGTATCCTTTCAAGTATTGAAGAATCATAGCTGAGATTTCTTGTGGAGTGTATTCTTTTCCATTAGCAGAAACTTTTTCAGAAGTTCCCATTTTAGATTTGATAGAGATAACTGTATCTGGGTTTGTAACTGCTTGACGTTTCGCAGCGTCACCAACAATGATTTCTCCGTTTTTGAATGAGACTACAGATGGAGTTGTGCGGTTTCCTTCTGGGTTTGCGATGATTTTGCTTTCAGTTCCTTCAAGAACTGCAACTGCTGAGTTTGTTGTACCTAAGTCAATACCGATAATTTTAGACATGTGTTTTTCTCCTTGTTAGTTAATTTTCTTTTTTTATATTTCCCTTAAGTGGTGGGGACGTGAGCAACTCCCTTCGGGATTTCATCACTTATTTTTGAGCCTATTGTCTCAAAAATCCCCTGTTTCAGTAGCAAAAGCTACTGAAACTTTTACCACGGCGGGAAATATCTTCCTTGCAAGCCTCCGGCTTGCCTCTTATCTTTCTTCATAGTTTATTGTCGTTTCGGACAAGTTTTCTATTATGTAAATTGCGACACGAGAAGTCGAAATCGATTTTATTTCGACGACGAGTTAATAAGGAGGCTAGGCAAACGCCATAGCGATTGCCGTTTTCTGACGAGTTGCTTTAGCTACCGTCAGAATTGCCTAGTTGTAAACAACTACCATGGCTGGGCGTAGGATGCGATCATAGAGTTTGTAGCCTTTTTGGAAAACTTGGGCGATGGTATCTGCCGGGTGTTCATCGTCTGCTGGGAGAGTTTGGATGGCCATATGGTAGTTATGGTCAAATTTACCGTCAGCTGCGATTTCTTTGATTCCTTCTTCTTTCAAAGCGTGAATCAAGCTTTCTTGCACCATCTCCAATCCTTTTTTGACATCGTCTGTCAATCCTTCAACCGCGAGTGCACGCTCAAGGTTATCCAAAGAAGGGAGAATCGCTTTTGCTAAGTCCTGGCTACGATAACGTTGCATGTTTTGACGCTCTTCATTAGCACGGCGTTGGATATTTTGCATTTCCGCATGAGCGCGAAGGTATTTGTTTTCGAACTCATCTGCACGTTCATTCGCCAAGTCCAACTCAGACTTCTCAGGAGTTGTTTCTTCAGCTGTTTCCACAACTTCCTCTTCTTGAACTTCTTCTACTTCTTCTTCATTTTTTATATCTTGGGCCATTTTCGCCTCCTTTAATGATTTCAATCTTAATGTACTTCGTAATGATTACTGCTGAGGTAGCGGTAAAAATCTGTCAACTTCATGGTCAAAACACGGTTGACCACATTGACTTGGTTGATTAGCTGTTGGTAATCCAGATTGACTGGACCGATAATGGCTAGAATTCCAACTCCCCGATAAGGAATGAGGAACTTGCTACTAATCACCGCTAGGTCTGCTAGACAGGACTCCTGACTGTCTGCAACACGGACGTTTTGCATCTGATCTTCACGCAACCCCTCACGAATCTCCAGAGCCACCTTTTGCGGTTGATCAAAGAACTGATAGACTGCTAGATTGGCAAAATTCAAGAGATTAACCTTGCCCGCCACCACAATGTTTTCGTTGAACATTTCCTTAAAGATATGTTCAAAGAGATCGATCACATTGTCCGTTGTTGTAAAGTAACGCTGGATAATCTGCGGAATCTCCGTCCGAATCTTGTAGTGAATATCTAAAACGGTGTGACCGAGGAAACGTTCCTGAATGATGCTCTTCAGTTTCAGCAAATCTTCCTGCAAGAAGTTCCTTGGAATCAGAAACTGACTGGTAACCGTTCGCGACTCGTCTAGGGTGAATACTGCCAAGGCTGTATGTTGCCCCAAAACAACGATATCAAAGGCTGTCAAACGTTGCCTGCTCGGCTCAACATCCAGTGCCACTACCGTACAGCCACTCAGGTCTGTCAGTAGATTAGCAGCTTCTTGCAGAATATCCTCCAGTTTGAAGAATTCCTGATCAAAGGCTTTGACAATCTCATATACCTCATTTTCAGCCAGTTGATCAAAATCCAGTGAGTGTTTTACATAGTACTGAAAACCAGCAATACTTGGCATCCGACCGCTTGAAGTATGAGCCTTTTCAAGCAAACCTTGCTTTTCTAGAGCCGCCATGTCATTACGAATGGTTGCACTGCTAGAGTTAATAGACTCTTGCAAGGCTTTGGATCCGACAGGTTCGTGCGTTTTGGTAAAGATGTCAATAATCAGATTTAAAATATCCTGCTGACGCTCTGTAACCACCTCATCACTCCTCTCTGTCTGACCAATTAGCACTCGATACATTCAAGTGCTAACTTATGATTCTATTATACACCCTTAGAAGAGAATGTCAAGATAAAAATTCAAAAAATTAGCACTCTTTTACCAAGAGTGCTAAAAATCAGTCTAAAGACCTAGAACCTTACTGTTTATCTACTCGATATTTCCTTTTTAGTCTGAAATAACCATAGATTAGATAAGAAATCATAAAGGCATATAGAGCAAAAATAACAAAGAAAGATTGCGACAGTTCTTCTCGAAACAAACTCATACAAACAACAAAACCTCCTAAGAAAGTAGCTGCACATGAACGAAGTCTATATCGCATAACTTCCCACCTGAGATTATTACTCATATAGACTTGATCCTCTGAAAGTATATCAGAAGCCGATTTACGAAGAATCGAACAAAAACCTGCTCCTATCAATTCCCAACCTCTATTTCTAAAATCTTGCAGTTCATGCTTATATTTTTTAAGAAATCTAGAATCATAGATACGGTAGATGACATCGTCTGGTTGACATTGGTCAAGATAGAACAAACCAAAACGACTAGTTCTATACCTCCAACCTTTCAAATGCATCTCATGTAAATATTCTTCTTTCTTGTCCAAATCAACAATGGTGAAAATCCGAAATTCTACTCTGCTATTCATTGTCTTACCCCAAAATTAGACAACATGCCTAGCGTTATTTATTAGATAATTCTTTCCACTTTTGACTCAATCTCCAAAAAATATAAGAAATCTGAATCGCAAAAACTATCAATAAAACCCAATCTATTATGAAAATCAAAAACACTTCCCAACTGAAAGAACTACCTCCAGTGACAAACTTTGAGAAAAACGGTAGTAGAGCTAAAAAGAGAAGCAAAATAGGAAGCATCCGCATTGTTAAAATCCTTTTGGCATAAAAAAATCTTTATTTAAACGAAAATATTATAGCAAAATTTACGCCAGTTTTTGAACGGCTGATGTAGATATTTTATACTTTCAAAATGTTTAAATGTGATTATTTATTTTTGAAAAATATCTCACCAGCCCGACTGAAAGTGCTTATAGAATGATAATAAGTCGCCTGCCGAAAACAGCGGAAAATAGCGGTGTTATGCGGAGATAATCTGACGCGATGCGAAAGTATATTGCATACTTATTTTCAACAATTTAGCAGAGTATTTTTATAAGTGTGATATAATAGAAGTATAATTTGTTCTGATAGTTTATTTTATGGAGAAGTAGATTTTTAGAATGCGGAGGGTTCAATATGGTTGAGTTTATAAAGTCTAAGAAAGAAATGAGTGAGGAGGATATTAAAGCAAATTTCATCACTCCTGCTATTGTAGCCAAAGGATGGAAAAATGGTGAGCATATCGCTTACGAAGAATACTTCACTGATGGTCGAATTGAGGTTAGAGGAGATAAGGCTCGTCGTAAAGAAGGAAAAAAATCAGACTATTCACTGTATTACCAATTTGGAACTCGAATTGCAATTGTTGAGGCAAAGGATAATAAACACAGCGTTCGAGCAGGATTACAACAAGCTATTGAATACGGAGAGATTTTAGATGTTCCATTTGTTTATTCTTCGAATGGTGATGGCTTTATTGAACACGACCGTATCACGAGAGAAGAACGTGAGCTGGAGTTAGACGAATTCCCTACTCGTGAAGAATTATTTTCTCGTATGACGAAGGAAAAAGGATTGACGTACGAAATTACAGAAGCTATCTCAACTCCATACTATACAGACGCCTTCTCAATGAAAACGCCACGCTATTATCAGCAAATAGCTATCAACCGTACTATTGAAACAGTTGCCAGAGGACAAAAACGAGTAATGTTTGTGATGGCAACAGGAACGGGGAAAACGTTCATGGCTTTTCAAATTATTCATCGCCTTCGAAAAGCTGGTTTGGCTAAACGAGTTTTATTCTTAGCAGATAGAAACATCTTAGTAGACCAAACGATGGCTGAAGACTTTAGACCATTCGAAAAGGTAATGACGAAAATTACACCAAAACTTTTGACTGCTCCTGAAAAATTAAATTCTTTTGAAATTTATCTAGGGCTTTATCAGCAACTAACTGGTGAAGATGGAACTGAGACACATTATCAAAAATTTGACAAAGACTTCTTTGATTTAATCGTAATTGATGAAGCGCACCGTGGTTCAGCTAAGGAAGACAGTAACTGGCGTAAGGTGATTGATTATTTCAGTTCTGCGACACAGATTGGGATGACCGCTACTCCTAAAGAAACCAAGAATGCTTCCAATACGGAATACTTTGGTGAGCCAATCTATACTTATAGTTTAAAACAGGGAATAGAGGATGGTTTTTTGGCTCCATATCGTGTTATGAGGGTTAATTTAGATGTGGATGTGGATGGTTATCGTCCAGAAACTGGAAAAGTTGATGCTAACGGACAATTAATAGAAGATAGGTACTACGGCAGGAAAGATTTTGACAAAACCATTGTCATTGATGATAGAACGCAAAGAGTTGCCAAGTTTGTTTCTGATTATATGAAGCAAAACAATGCACGATTTGATAAAACAATTGTTTTTTGTGTTGATATTGACCATGCCGAGCGAATGCGTGCTGCACTTGTAAAAGAGAATCTAGACTTAGTCCAAGAAGACTATCGTTATGTCATGCAAGTAACTGGTGACAACGCTGAAGGAAAAGCTCAACTGGATAACTTTATGGATGTCAATTCTAATTTTCCCGCTATTGTAACAACGTCTAAATTATTAACGACAGGAGTTAATGCTAAAACATGTCGTTTGATTGTTTTAGACTCTAATATCCAATCCATGACTGAATTTAAACAAATTATTGGTCGTGGCACACGTCTTTATCCTCAAAAGGGGAAAGAATTTTTTACGATTATTGATTTTCGAAATGTTACCAATTTGTTTGCTGACCCTGATTTTGATGGTGAACCAGTGAAGGTTCTGGAAACGGGCGCAAAAACAAACAATGGTACTACACCTGGTTTTGTAAACGAAGGTGGTGACCCAGTAGAAAAATATATCGTTACAGACAAGCAGGTTACCATTCTTAATTCTACTGTTCAAGTATTGGATGAAAACGGGAAACTGATTACCGAAAGCCTGACCGACTACACTCGGAAGAATATCTTAGGTAGCTACGCCACTTTGAACGATTTTATCACAGTTTGGCATACGGCGGATAAAAAGAAGCTTATCTTAGACGAACTTTATAAAAAAGGAGTTTATCTAGATGCTATTCGAGAGTCGGAGGGAATATCAGAACAAGAAATCGATGATTTTGATTTACTCCTAAAACTTGCCTATGGTCAAAAAGAATTAACCAAAACGGAACGTATCAATAAACTCAAACAAAGCGGATATTTATATAAATATAGTGAGGAAGCGCGTGCTGTTTTGGAAATTTTACTGGACAAATACATGGATAAAGGTATTGGAGAACTCGAAAGCATTGAAACATTAAAACTTCCAGAATTTCAGATATATGGTGGAACCTTCAAAATCATCAATACTTATTTTGGAGATAAAAAACGATATTTACAAGCAATTAAAGAATTGGAGAAAGAGCTATTTACAGTAGCTTAATGAAAGGAAAGTATGTCAATTACATCATTTGTAAAAAGAATTCAAGATATCACTCGAAACGATGCTGGTGTTAATGGTGATGCTCAACGTATTGAGCAAATGTCTTGGTTATTATTCTTAAAAATTTATGATAGCCGTGAAATGGTTTGGGAATTAGAAGAAGACGAGTATGAGTCAATTATCCCAGAGGAATTAAAATGGCGGAATTGGGCTCATGCTCAAAATGGAGAGCGGGTATTGACAGGCGATGAATTACTTGATTTTGTCAATAACAAGTTATTCAAAGAGTTGAAAGAGCTTGAAATAACTTCAAATATGCCTATTCGAAAAACGATTGTTAAATCAGCTTTTGAAGATGCGAACAACTATATGAAAAATGGCGTCTTGTTACGCCAAGTCATCAATGTTATTGATGAAGTTGATTTCAATAGCCCTGAAGATCGTCATTCGTTTAATGATATTTACGAAAAAATTCTTAAAGATATTCAAAATGCTGGAAATTCAGGAGAATTTTATACGCCACGTGCAGCGACTGATTTTATTGCCGAAGTTCTTAACCCAAAACTTGGAGAATCAATGGCAGACCTTGCTTGCGGAACAGGAGGCTTCTTGACTTCGACTCTGAACCGTTTAAGTAGTCAACGTAAAACTAGTGAAGATACCAAAAAATATAATACAGCTGTTTTTGGTATTGAAAAGAAAGCATTTCCTCATCTTTTAGCAGTTACAAATCTGTTTCTTCACGAAATTGATGACCCTAAAATTGTTCATGGAAATACTTTGGAGAAAAATGTTCGTGAATATACGGATGATGAAAAATTTGACATTATTATGATGAATCCACCTTTTGGAGGGTCAGAATTAGAAACAATAAAAAATAACTTTCCAGCAGAATTACGGAGTTCTGAAACAGCTGATTTATTTATGGCTGTCATTATGTATCGTTTGAAAGAAAATGGTCGTGTTGGAGTTATTTTACCTGATGGTTTTCTATTTGGTGAAGGTGTAAAAACTCGCTTGAAACAAAAACTGGTAGATGAGTTCAACTTGCATACGATTATTAGGTTGCCTCATAGTGTCTTTGCACCGTATACAGGAATCCATACGAACATTCTTTTCTTTGATAAAACAAAGAAAACAGAAGAAACTTGGTTTTATCGTTTAGATATGCCAGATGGTTATAAAAATTTCTCGAAAACTAAGCCGATGAAGTCAGAACACTTCAATCCTGTTCGTGACTGGTGGGAAAATCGTGAAGAGATTCTGGAAGGTAAGTTCTACAAATCTAAATCATTTACACCTAGTGAATTGGCTGAGTTGAATTATAATTTAGACCAGTGTGGCTTTCCAAAAGAGGAAGAGGAAATCTTAAATCCCTTTGAGTTGATTCAGAATTATCAAGCGGAAAGAGCAACTTTAAATCATAAGATTGATAATGTATTAGCTGATATTTTGCAGTTGTTGGAGGACAAATAATGACACCAGAACAACTTAAAGCAAGTATTCTCCAAAGAGCGATGGAAGGGAAATTAGTGCCGCAAAATCCCAATGACGAACCTGCAAGTGAATTATTAAAGAGAATTAAAGCTGAAAAAGAAAAACTTATCAGTGAAGGAAAAATCAAACGAGATAAAAAGGAAACTGAGATATTTCGTGGTGATGATGGGAAACATTATGGGAAGTTTGCTGATGGAAGTATAAAAGAGTTTAAACATAATATACCTAAAGGATGGGCCATAGTTTATTTACCAGACATTTGTGCATTAGAGGACGGCTCAATAAAAAGAGGTCCTTTTGGTAGTTCTATAACAAAGTCAATGTTTGTTCCGAAAGGAGAACATACATATAAGGTTTATGAACAAGGTAATGCTATAAGAAAAACTATAGATTATGGAGACTATTGGTTAAAAGAGAGTGATTATATACGTTTAAAAAATTTTTCAATAAAAGCAGGAGATATTTTAATATCTTGTGCAGGTACTATTGGAGAAATCTTTCAAATACCTTCAAATTATTATAATGGAGTTATAAATCAAGCATTATTAAAACTTACGTTAAACTCAGATATAATAGATTCACAGTATTTTAAATGGATGTTTACGAGTTTGATTAATACACTAAAAGAGCATTCTATAGGTTCAGCGATAAAAAATTTAGCTTCAATAAAATTTTTAAAATATGAAGTTCCTATGTTATTGCCTCCACTATCCGAACAACAACGCATAATAG
>NZ_VMMR01000078.1:0-6451 GCF_013277285.1 Streptococcus sp. 339
TGATTTTAGTCCAGTATTATATTAAACTTGATTAATCAACTATTGATAAATCAATAGAAAGGAGGAAGAAATGATAGAGATTCAAGATTTACTGTATCAACTCCGCTTGTCTGAGCAAGCGAGTACGCAATTGTTTGAAAAAAGGCTTGGGATTAGTTTGACACGGTATCAGATTTTATTATTTTTGTTGAAGCATTCCCCTTGTAATCAAATAGCGGTTCAGGAGCGTTTGAAGATTGATCAGGCTGCTTTGACACGGCATTTTAAGATTTTAGAAAAGGAAGGTTTGGTGGAGCGTCATCGTAATCCTGAAAATCAGCGAGAAGTCTTGGTAGAGGCTACGAAGTATGCCAAGGAGCAGTTAGTGATGAATCCACCTCTGCAGCATATCAAGGTTAAGAAAGAGATGGAAAGTATCTTAACAGAGTCTGAGAGAACAGAATTCAGCCGTTTATTAAACAAATTGGTTTTGAGCATTGAAAATATAGAAATTTAAGGAGAAATAGATGTCAATTATTACAATTATTTTAGCAACAATCGTTGCTTTGGAGCATTTTTACATTTTTTATTTGGAAAGTATTGCAACGCAATCAGAAGCGACTAGTCGTGTCTTTAACATGGACAGGGAAGAACTAGCTCGTCCGTCGGTAAGTTCACTGTTTAAAAATCAAGGGATTTATAATGCTCTGCTAGGAGTCTTTCTCCTGTATGGGATTTATTTCTCACAGAATTTAGAAATTGTGACTATTTTTGTTTTATTTGTGATTGGTGCTGCGGCTTATGGCTCTCTCACAGCAGATAAGAAAATTATTTTGAAGCAAGGTGAGCCAGCTATTTTAGCCTTGATTAGTATTTTTCTCTTTAAATAAGTTCAAAGGTCAATCTTAGTCTCGCTAGTCCTTTTCACTCCGGAATAAGGGAAATATGTTATACTTGTTTTTAAGAAAAAGTCTCATTGAATTTGTTTTGAGGAGTTAGAAATGAAAGTATTAGTGACAGGTTTTGAGCCCTTTGGAGGGGAAAAGGTTAATCCAGCTTTGGAGGCCATTAAAGGTTTACCAGCTGAAATCCATGGTGCTGAGGTCCGTTGGTTAGAAGTGCCAACAGTCTTTCACAAATCGGCTCAAGTATTGGAAGAAGAGATGAACCGCTATCAACCTGACTTTGTCTTTTGTATTGGCCAAGCAGGTGGAAGATCTAGCTTGACGCCTGAACGAGTGGCTATAAATCAAGACGATGCACGCATTCCTGATAATGATGGTAATCAACCGATTGACCTTTCCATTCGCCAAGACGGTGCTTCGGCCTACTTTAGTAGTTTACCGATTAAAGCGATTGTTCAAGCTATAAAAAAAGAGGGCTTGCCGGCCTCTGTTTCCAATACGGCAGGGACTTTTGTCTGCAACCATTTGATGTATCAGGCCCTCTATTTGGTAGAAAAGAAATTTCCACATGTTAAGGCAGGTTTTATGCATATTCCTTATATGATGGAATAGGTGGTGAATCGACCTACAACTCCAGCTATGAGTTTAGTGGATATTAGGCGAGGGATAGAAGCGGCAATCGGAGCCATTATAGAACATGGAGATCAGGATCTCAAGTTGGTAGGCGGAGAAACTCATTGATAGAAAAAAGCTTGAGGGAAAACCTTCAAGCTTTTGGACGTTTTCGAGCCAATACTGCTCGGTAAAAAATCATTTTATTAATTAATTTGAATGTAGGGTAGGAGTGAAAAACTAGCCCTACCAGGGGTAGTTTAGTTGGTATTTTTTACTAAGTGCTGCTCTAAGTACTGCTCTATAAAAGCTGATTTTAGTACATTGGATATAAGGTAGGAGTAAAAAACTAGCAATGCCAAAGGTAATCCAATTGAGGAAGTACCAAGGAAGAAGCTGTAAATCTAGGACAAAGTGCTGGAACTTGTAGCCCTTCATAAAGGAACGGCTAGTTTTTAGGATTCGTCTTGGTGAGGCCTGTCCTAGGTCTAGACTATAACAGAGAAGAAATTCCACCTGTGAATAGGCATAATACTGTGGAATATAGAGGATATTTCCTACAATGATCAAGATGAGACTTGCAAGAAAGTAGAGTCCAAAGACCATGAGGAAACGCTCGGTTTCAACTGATGAGAGATCTAGATTTGGAAACTCAGGATGTAGGGTGACGAATTTTTGGGCTAAAAAGCTACTATAAAAGAGGAAGTAAATCCCAAGTAAATTAGGGATACTCCATAAAAAGAGATAGAAACGTTTGAGAAGTAGGGTCAAAAAGGTTTGAGAAAAGCGCTCCTCATCAAAGAGAGCTAGGCTGTTTTTTACAGATGGCTCCGTTTTAGAATCTTTCATGAGTGTCAGGGTTGCATAGACGGAACTGGTCAAAAGAATAGTCCCGATAAAGGAGACTAGTAGAGGAAAGAGGTAGGCTTGAAGTATTTGACCAAGTATGCTGAAAAATGGCTGTTCTAAAACAGTCACGTGGATCCGAGATAAGGGATTAAGAAAACCAGATAAGATGACCAGCATACTGGGAAGGATATAGAGGAGAAAGAGACGGGGGGTGTCAGCCTGAAAATGTTTTGACTCCTGACGAATTGTTTTTAAATCAATTTTTGGATAGTTCATTCTCTTATTATACCATAGTTCGTGACAGTTCCAGCTTTTTTTGATAAAATCATACAGTATGCCCTTGGGTACAAAGTATGAACTGGGACTGTCTTTCCCAGCTTCGGAGGTAAAAAATGTCAGATTCACCAATCAAATACCGTTTGATTAAGAAAGAAAAACATACAGGAGCTCGTCTGGGAGAAATCATCACTCCCCACAGCACCTTCCCAACACCTATGTTTATGCCAGTTGGGACTCAAGCCACTGTCAAAACTCAGTCGCCTGAAGAATTGAAGGAGATGGGGTCGGGAATTATCCTATCAAACACTTATCATCTCTGGCTTCGCCCTGGAGATGAACTCATTGCTCGCGCAGGTGGTCTCCACAAGTTCATGAATTGGGACCAGCCTATCTTGACAGATAGTGGTGGTTTTCAGGTTTATTCCTTAGCAGATAGCCGTAATATCACAGAAGAAGGAGTAACCTTTAAAAACCATCTCAATGGTTCTAAGATGTTCCTATCGCCAGAAAAAGCCATCTCTATTCAGAATAATTTGGGTTCAGACATCATGATGTCCTTTGACGAATGTCCTCAGTTTTATCAACCATACGACTACGTTAAGAAATCAATCGAGCGTACCAGCCGTTGGGCTGAGCGTGGTTTGAAAGCTCATCGTCGTCCGCATGACCAAGGATTATTTGGGATTGTGCAGGGGGCTGGATTTGAAGACCTACGTCGCCAATCAGCTCATGACCTTGTCAGCATGGATTTCCCAGGCTACTCTATCGGTGGCTTGGCAGTAGGAGAAACCCACGAAGAGATGAATGCGGTTTTGGACTTCACAACCCAACTGCTTCCTGAAAATAAACCTCGCTATTTGATGGGTGTCGGAGCGCCAGATAGCTTGATTGATGGGGTCATTCGTGGGGTGGATATGTTTGACTGTGTCTTGCCGACTCGTATCGCTCGTAACGGGACTTGTATGACCAGTCAGGGACGTTTGGTTGTCAAAAATGCCCAGTTTGCTGAGGACTTTACGCCACTGGATCCTGAGTGTGATTGCTACACATGTAAGAACTACACACGCGCCTACCTTCGTCACCTACTCAAAGCTGATGAAACCTTCGGTATCCGCTTAACTAGCTACCATAATCTTTACTTCTTGCTTAACCTGATGAAGCAAGTGCGACAAGCCATCATGGATGACAATCTCTTGGAATTCCGTGAGTATTTTGTGGAAAAATATGGCTATAATAAGTCAGGACGCAATTTCTAAAACGGAATAGATATAAGCTAAAAATCCTAAGTTTTCTCTTAGGATTTTTCTTCTTTTTTTGATAGAATAAAGTGTATAATGAAAGGGAGAATAAACTCGTATGCGCATTAAATGGTTTTCCTTGATTAGGATTACAGGTTTACTACTGGTACTCTTGTATCATTTCTTTCAGACCATCTTTCCTGGAGGATTTTTCGGGGTAGATGTCTTTTTCACATTTTCAGGTTTCCTGATTACGGCTCTACTCATCGAAGAGTTTTCTAAAAATCATGAGATTGACTTGATTGGATTTTTTAGGAGACGCTTTTATCGGATTGTGCCACCTGTGATTTTGATGGTCTTGGTAACCATGCCCTTTACCTTTCTAGTTCGCCAAGATTATGTGGCTGGAATTGGGGGTCAGATTGCGGGTGTTTTAGGCTTTATGACTAACTTCTATGAACTGCTAACAGGTGGGAGTTATGAATCTCAGTTCATTCCTCATTTGTTTGTTCATAATTGGAGCTTGGCCGTTGAGGTTCACTACTATATTCTTTGGGGATTGGCAGTTTGGTTCTTATCCAAACAGTCCAAATCAAATGGTCAGTTGAGGGGAATGGTCTTTCTCTTATCAGCTGCTGCCTTCTTGATCAGCTTCTTCTCCATGTTTATTGGTAGTTTTCTAGTGACCTCTTATTCCTCTGTTTACTTCTCCAGTTTAACTCATGTCTATCCATTCTTTTTGGGAAGTATCCTAGCAACGATTGTAGGCGTTCGTCAGACGACTTCCCTCGTCAAGCAGTTGGATAAAATCTGGGATTTACGCAAGACCCTTTTGGTTTTTGGAGGAGGTTTTGGCTTCTTACTCATTTTGACCTTCTTTGTCAAATTTACCTATCTTTTTGCCTATCTTATGGGCTTCTTACTTGCTAGCCTTGCAGCTCTTGCTATGATTCTGGCGGCGCGTGTCTTACATGAAAAGACACATCATATACAAGAGACAAAGATGATTAGCTTTTTAGCGGATACTAGCTATGCAGTTTATCTCTTCCATTGGCCTTTCTACATCATTTTCTCACAGTTGACCTCAAATCTTCTTGCTGTGTTATTAACTTTGATTTTTTCTTATGGATTTGCCAGTCTTTCATTTTATGTATTGGAACCTTGGATTGCAGGCAAGAACACACCTATTTTACAAACTCTTCGTCCCCTGCCTTATATTCACACAATTCTTGCAACAAGTACGGGAATCTTGGCCTTCATTGTCTTCTTAGTGACTTTGTTGGCACCACAAGTGGGAGCGTTTGAGACAGACTTAACTGTCAATGGCTTGAAGCAAGCTGCTAGTACTATTGCCCAAACAAAAGTGATAGCAGAACGAGCAGAAGCTGATAGTTTAGGAATTGCTGATGGCACTATGTTAATTGGTGACTCGGTGGCTTTAAGGGCAAATACAGCCCTGCAGACAGCTCTTCCTGGAGCACAAATTAACGCGCAGGTCAGCAGAACAACCAAGACTGCCAATGAAATCATGATAAACAATAGCCAAAATAAATTTTTACCTAAGATGGTGGTCATTGCGACTGGGGTAAATAATCCTGAAAATTACAAGGAAGACTGGGACAGTATCGTGAAAAATCTTCCTAAGGGCCACCATATGGTTTTGGTGACTCCTTATGAGGGAGATAAGACAAAAGAGACCTATGCCATCGTTGAGAAGGCTGCTGCCTACATGAGAGAATTGGCAGAGAAGACACCTTACATCACGATAGCAGATTGGAATCAAGTTGCGAAAGAGCATCCAGAAATTTGGGCAGGAACAGACCAAGTCCATTTCGGAAGTGACACTAGCACTATTGAAGCAGGAGCAAAATTGTATGCAGATACGATTGCCACAGCCTTGAAGACAGCTCAAGACAAGCCAGTCAAATCAAAATAACGTGTATTAAAAAGAGAAGAGTTGGAGAAATCCAACTCTTTTAAAATATCGCATCTCTGTGCCTTTCTTGTGTTTGTGGTTGAACAACAAGTATAACACAGAGGTGTTTTCTTATGTCTACACTTTCAGCTAGTTGAACCATCTAATTTTTAGGAGGGCTGGGTGGCTAACTTCATTATATAACTTTCATTTAGTAAATCGAACGTGAAAATGTCCCATTTGATAAAATAGTCGTATGAAAAGGATCCAACTGAATATGAATGAAACGAAAAAATATCTTGTGATAAAAGCTATAGACCAAGGAAAGAAAACAAAGAATCGAGCCTGTGTCGAACTGAATCTTTCTGAAAGACAAATCAATCGTCTGCTACTAGCCTATCAACAGAAAGGAAAAGAAGCCTTCAGACACGGAAACAGAAATCGAAAACCAAAACATGCAATCCCTGATGAAATCAAAGAACGTGTCCTAAAGAAATACCTCTCCTATGAAACATATAAACCAAATGTCCTTCATTTCTGTGAATTACTAGCTGAAGAAGAGGGAATTCAGCTCTCTGATACAACTGTTAGAAAAATACTCTATAAGGAAAACATCCTCTCTCCCAAGTCTCACAGAAAGACAAAGAAGAGACTAAGAAAACAAGCTAAACTGA
>NZ_VMMR01000079.1:0-16418 GCF_013277285.1 Streptococcus sp. 339
TCTTTGATTTTCATTGAGTGTAAATAAAAAACAGAACTAGCATGAACTAGTCCTGTATACTTTTACCCAATCACACTTCCATTTGGTACAGCTGAATCAACTGTGAGAAGGGTTAATTTTCCATCATGTTCAGCTGAGAGAATCATCCCTTGGCTGACATATTTTTTCATCATTTTACGTGGTTTGAGATTGGCAACGATTTGAACTTTCTTGCCGACCAATTCTTGTTCATTTGGATAGTATTTTGCAATTCCTGAGAGAATTTGACGGTCTTCGCCATCACCTGCATCCAAGCGGAATTGAAGCAACTTATCAGAGCCTTCAACTTTAGAAACTTCTTTGACTTCTGCGACACGGATTTCAACCTTGTCAAAGTCTTCAAACTTGATTTCATCCTTGCTTAGTTTGAGTTCGACTTCGTCTGGATTCCATTCTTTTTCGACAGCTGGCTTGTTGCCTTCCATTTGTTCCTTGATATAGGCGATTTCTTCTTCCATATCCAGGCGTGGGAAGATTAGTGTTCCTTTGGCAACTACTGTTACACCCTCAGGGAAAGCAGCCAAACTCAAGTTTTCAAGACTAGAAACTTCTGCTAAGCCAAGTTGAGTCATAACCGCACGACTAGTTTCCATCATAAATGGTTCAATCAAGTGAGCGACGACACGAAGGCTGGCTGCCAAGTGGCTCATAACACTTGCTAATTGGTCACGAAGAGCTTCATCCTTAGCCAAGACCCATGGAGCTGTCTCGTCGATGTATTTATTAGTACGAGAGATAAGAGTCCAGACTGCTTCAAGCGCACGTGGGTAGTCAACTGCTTCCATGTGTGTATGGTAGTCAGCGATTGATTGCTCTGCTACTTGAGCAAGAGCATTATCAAACTCTGTTACGCCCTCTACATAGGCAGGGATTTGTCCATCAAAGTACTTGTTAATCATAGAAACCGTACGGTTGAGGAGGTTGCCAAGGTCATTAGCCAATTCATAGTTGATACGGCCGACATAGTCTTCTGGAGTGAAGGTTCCATCTGAACCAACTGGAAGGCTACGCATGAGGTAGTAACGAAGTGGATCTAGTCCATAACGCTCTACCAACATTTCAGGGTAAACGACATTCCCTTTAGATTTAGACATTTTACCATCTTTCATGACAAACCAACCATGGGCAATCAAACGATCAGGTAATTTAACATCCAACATCATAAGAAGGACTGGCCAGTAGATGGAGTGGAAACGAAGGATGTCTTTTCCTACCATGTGGAAGACTGTTCCATTCCAGAACTTGTCAAAGTTACCATGTTCGTCTTGACCGTAGCCAAGAGCTGTCGCATAGTTAAGAAGGGCATCAATCCAAACGTAGACAACGTGTTTTGGATTTGATGGGACAGGCACTCCCCATGTAAAGGTTGTACGAGATACCGCCAAATCTTCCAAACCTGGCTCGATGAAGTTGCGTAGCATTTCATTAAGGCGACCATCTGGAGTGATAAATTCAGGATGAGCTTTGAAAAATTCGACCAAACGATCTTGGTATTTGCTAAGGCGAAGGAAGTATGATTCTTCGGATACCCATTCAACCTCGTGACCTGATGGAGCAATACCACCAGTCACATTTCCAGCTTCATCACGGAAAACTTCTGCCAGTTGGCTTTCTGTAAAGAATTCTTCGTCTGATACTGAATACCAACCAGAGTATTCACCCAAGTAGATATCATCTTGAGCAAGTAAGCGTTCAAAGACCTGTGCGACAACTTTTTCATGGTAGTCATCAGTTGTACGGATAAATTTATCGTATGAGATATCTAGTAATTTCCAGAGTTCTTTGACTCCAACTGCCATCCCATCAACATAGGCTTGTGGTGTAATGCCAGCTTCTTCAGCTTTCTGCTGGATCTTCTGACCATGTTCATCAAGACCTGTCAAATAAAAGACATCGTAGCCCATCAGGCGTTTGTAACGTGCTAGGACATCACAAGCAATGGTTGTGTAGGCAGAACCGATATGCAGTTTTCCAGATGGATAGTAAATCGGCGTTGTAATATAAAAATTCTTTTCAGACATAATTTTTCCTTTCCAGGCAAATGAAACCTGTTTTTCTAACACTTCATTATATCACATTTTTAATGAATTTCGATAGGGAAATCCATACAAAAACAAGATAGACGAGTGTCCATCTTGTTGATCTTATTCATAACGAAGGGCTTCAATTGGATCAAGTTTCGATGCCTTGTTGGCTGGCAAGACCCCAAAAATCATACCAACGCTAGCCGAAACTGCAAGACTAAATAGGGCAACTGGGATTGATACTCCAACTTCTATACCTTCTATTAAACCTTGCAGTAACAAACCTGCTAAGGCAGTTAAACCACTTGCAATTGTCAAGCCAATTAAGCCACCTAACAAGGTCAAAATCATGGATTCAATCAAAAACTGAATTAAAATATTGGCACGTGTTGCGCCCAAAGCCTTACGAAGACCAATCTCACGAGTGCGCTCTGTCACCGAAACCAGCATGATGTTCATGACACCAGTTCCTCCAACAAAGAGAGAAATCCCTGCGATGGAACTAATAATCGTCGTCATAAAACTAAACGATTGTTGAATTTCTGCAAATACAACGGACTCATCTGCCACCTGGTATTCTCCCTGTTGTAAGCCTGCAAGCTCTGTCATTTTTCGTGCCAGTTCTGGACCCAGAGTTGGGGTTAAACTGGTATCATTCACTCGAAAAACAATACTAGCTATTTCATCTACATTAAAATTCGCAGCAAGGGAGATATTGGTAGTAATAGGCAAGCCACCAAACCCATATATTTTTGACTTTTTAGCCTCCGGACTAGTATAAACCCCAATGACCCGGTAACTAAATCCATTGACTTCTACAACCTTGTTAATAGCCTCTTGAGGAGATTCAAATAAACTAATGGACAATTCCTCATCTAGCAAAATGACACTTGCAAACTCTTTGAAATCTTGCTCTCTCAGACTACGACCTGCAATAATTTCATTCTTAACAGCGTCCATGTAAGTTCTGTTTCCACCTGTCAAATTAGCATTCTCAACCTTTTTATCTTGATAGGTCAAGATGGCATTCGTTGAATTGGTTACATAGTAACTATCCACTCCCTTGAGTTTGGCTGCCTCTTGGACCCAGGATTCTTGCGGTTTTGGCGGTTCAACAGGAATTTCCTCTTCCTTTCCAGAAACCGTAAAAGCTGATTGTTTCTGAGTAAAAGACCCATCTTTACTTTTTTTAGGAGAGAAGAAGACGCTAATATTTTTCTGAGATTTGGTCATATCTTTATTAACTTGACGAGATAGGGAATCTCCCAAAGCCATAATCACAACAACTGATGAAACACCGATAATAATCCCAATCATGGTAAGCAAAGAACGCATCTTGTGAGCCATGATAGATGAAAAGGCAAATTTCAGATTCTGCATCTTAGTTTTCCTCCTTTCCTAACTGAGCACTGTCAGATGAAATGACTCCATCTCGAATGATAATCTGACGTTTAGCATAGGCAGCAATCTCAGGCTCATGCGTTACCATGATAATGGTTTTTCCTTCTTTGTTCAAGTCAACCAATAGTTGCATAATTTGATTCCCTGTTTTGGTATCCAAGGCTCCTGTCGGTTCGTCCGCTAGGATAATAGAAGGATTGTTTACCAAGGCACGAGCAATAGCCACACGTTGCTTTTGACCACCAGATAATTCCGAAGGCAAATGGTGACTACGTTCTGTCAATTCAACCTTGTCTAAATACTCCTCAGCCAACTTGCGCCGTTTTGAAGACGAAACTCCTGCGTAAATCAAGGGCAATTCTACATTTTGCAGAGCATTGAGCTTCGATAGAAGAAAGAACTGCTGAAAGACAAAACCGATTTGTTGGTTACGAACCTTGGCTAATTGTTTTTCACCCAGTCCAGCCACTTCTTGGCCTTCAAGATAATACTCTCCACTGGTTGGTGTATCCAACATGCCAATCGTATTCATCAGAGTGGACTTCCCAGAACCAGATGGTCCCATGATGGCAACAAATTCACCCTCATTCACTTCTAGATTGATGTTTTTGAGAACCTGCAGTTCTTGGTCACCATTGCGATAGCTTCTGCAGATATTTTTTAGACTAATTAGTTGCTTCATCAGCCTTCACCTCTTTTCCTTCTTCCAAGGAAGACGTTGGGTTACTGATGACCTTGACTCCATTTGTCAGACCTGAAGTGATTTCTTGGTTGTCTGCATCAGCATTGCCCAAACCAACTTCCACTTTCTTGGCCTTTTTCTGCTCGTCAAGCACCCAGACATAGTTCTTATCATTTTCAGTCACAACACTTGTTAGAGGAACCAAAATGGCTTTACTCTTATTTTTGACTTCAACACTTACTGAGAATCCTTGTTTCAAATCACCAACTTCGCCTGTCACATCAATAGTATAAGGGTATTTAGAACCTGTATTAGCCCCAGCTGCTGGACTAGCTGCTTCACCATTGTTTTTAGGATAGTCAGAAATATAGCTTAATTTCCCAGTCCATTTTTTATCAGGATATACTTTAGAAGTAAAGCTTACTTCTTGACCTACAGAAAGGTTGGCTAGATTGTACTCAGACAATTCTCCCTTGACTTGTAAATTTTCATTGCTGACAATATGAACCATAACTTGACTCGCCCCTGTTGGAGATTTAGAAACATTGCTATTGACTTCGACTACAGTTCCCTCTAGGGTACTGAGAACAGTTGTTGCATCCAATTGACTTTGAGCCTTGCTTAATTGCGCCGCAGCGTCTGCACGCGCATCACGGGCATCACCCAATTGAGCGTCAATAGAGGCAAGAGAATTTCCAGCCACTGGAGTTGGGCTTTGCGCCGTTGCATCTTCTCCTCCTACTGGCGCTGGTAACTGTGGAGCCGGAGCTGAAGCGGCTTCATTTCGTGCTTGATTGAGTTCATTGATATGACGGTCTGCCTTAGCGACTGCTCGACTAGCTGAATCATAGGCCGCCTGGGCTTCTGAACTACTGTACTTGACTAGAGCCTGCCCTTCGCTGACCTTATCGCCCACAGAAACAAGGATTTCGTCTAAATCTCCCTTGCTAGCATCAAAATAAACGTATTGTTCATTTTTTGCCGTTACTGTTCCTGATAATAAAACAGAGGATGCCACGCTTCCTTCCTTGGCAACAACAAGATGAGTAGGTTCATCTTTTACAGCGGTTTGCGAGGGTTGTCTAAAGAGTAAAATCCCCCCAGCCCCCAATACAACTACACTCGCAGCACCGATGGCTGCATACAGTTGCCACTTTTTAGCTTTACCATTCTTTTTCTTCATAATGAAACTCCTTTTCTTTTTTACAATACTTTGCTATTATACCAAATTTCCCTCCAGCAAACAATGCAGTTCAGATGGAAATAATGACAGTTCAGGATTAAACAATCGTTCGGAAATCCTCCTTTTCTATTGTACTAGTTATATAATACACTATCTTGACTTATTTGGCAAGCTTTTTTGCAATTTTTTGTGCGTAGCAGATTTTTGCAATCACATCAAAAAAAAGATAGAATATGACTATCAAAAAATGACACTCTACTATTTAAAAGAGTACAAAGGAGTTTTCAATGAGAGAATACGATATCATCGCTATCGGTGGAGGTAGCGGAGGAATTGCCACCATGAACCGTGCTGGTGAACATGGAGCCAAAGCGGCCGTTATTGAAGAAAAGAAACTAGGTGGAACTTGCGTCAACGTCGGCTGCGTTCCTAAAAAAATCATGTGGTACGGGGCGCAAATCGCTGAGACTTTCCATCAATTTGGAGAAGACTACGGTCTTAAGACTACTGATCTTAACTTTGACTTTGCAACCCTACGTCGCAATCGTGAAGCCTACATTGATCGTGCTCGTTCTTCTTATGATGGTAGTTTTAAACGCAACGGTGTAGACTTGATTGAAGGTCATGCTGAATTTGTAGATTCTCATACTGTCAGCGTAAATGGTGAACTGATTCGTGCTAAACATATCGTGATTGCTACTGGTGCCCATCCAAGTATTCCTAATATTCCTGGTGCTGAGCTAGGTGGCTCTTCTGATGATGTATTTGCCTGGGAAGAACTTCCAGAGTCAGTTGCTATTCTAGGCGCGGGTTATATTGCCGTTGAATTGGCTGGCGTACTCCACACTTTTGGTGTCAAGACAGACCTCTTTGTTCGCCGCGATCGTCCTTTACGTGGTTTTGATTCCTACATCGTTGAAGGTTTGGTCAAGGAAATGGAAAGAACAAACTTACCACTTCATACTCACAAAGTCCCTGCCAAGTTAGAAAAAACTGCTGACGGCATTACCATTCATTTCGAAGATGGTACTAGTCACACAGCTAGCCAAGTTATCTGGGCTACAGGCCGCCGTCCAAACGTTAAGGGCTTGCAACTTGAAAAAGCTGGAGTCACTCTGAACGAACGTGGCTTTATCCAAGTGGATGAATACCAAAATACTGTTGTTGAGGGAATCTATGCTCTAGGTGATGTAACAGGTGAAAAAGAACTGACTCCAGTTGCTATCAAGGCTGGACGTACTTTATCTGAACGTCTCTTTAACGGAAAAACTACTGCAAAAATGGATTACTCAACTATTCCAACTGTTGTCTTTTCACACCCTGCTATCGGAACTGTTGGTTTGACAGAAGAGCAAGCTATTAAAGAATACGGTCAAGACCAAATCAAGGTTTACAAATCAAGCTTTGCATCTATGTACTCTGCTTGCACTCGCAACCGTCAAGAATCCCGTTTCAAACTCATAACAGCTGGTTCAGAAGAAAAAGTTGTCGGACTTCATGGAATTGGCTACGGCGTTGATGAAATGATTCAGGGATTTGCCGTTGCTATCAAAATGGGAGCAACCAAGGCTGACTTTGACGCAACTGTAGCGATTCACCCAACTTCATCTGAAGAATTTGTAACCATGCGTTAATCGAAACAAAAGAAGCAAAGCAAAAAACACTTCTAAATATCAAAAAGCGAGTATTTCCGTAGTTGGAGATACTCGTTTTCTTATGTTTTATTTTATAGTATGTTGAAGTAAGATATGCAAAAATCAATTAACAAACCATAGCAAAATACAAGGATTATAATACAATCATTTATTCTTTTCTTTAAAAGATTCATATATTTTTTTATATAATTCTTTTATATCTTTTTTCTGATAATTCAACTCTTCTTTACCGTAGTCAAAGTTTGCTACCACAAATCCCGCGCCATCATCAGAAAAAGTAAAAAATTCTATTTCAATTAGTTTATTATGCTTAGAGTCCTCTATGGTGTCTCCTAAACCATTATTGAATTTCTTCACTTCTTCTTCACGAACTCCGAACCCCGTAGCAGCTCCATTTGCAATGATGTTTGAAAATACTTCTTCTGAAGATGATACTTCTTTCACAGTTATGAAGTATATAGCTTCTTCCGTTTCTACTTGTCTCACTTTATTCCATTTTTCTGTATCACTAGAAGAAAGCGTATAGATTGTTAACTCTACCGTTGGCTTATTGATATTTTCTTTTGTAATCATTTGTTTTCCAAAAAAGAAAATGGCGAGTACCCCAGTTACAAAGATCAAAGCAATATAAATTTTCTTTTTCATACCTTATACCCTATATCTTTCATGTCAATTATCACATCAACTTCGTTATAGACAGCTGGATCATGTGTCGCTATAATGACATATTTATCTTCAGTTGTTTCATTCAATAGTAAACGAATAATTTCTTTTCCAATCTCACCATCTAAAGCTCCTGTAGGTTCATCTGCTAAGATAATTTTACGTGGTTTCATTAACATTCTGGCAATAGCTACACGTTGAGCCTGCCCTCCAGACAATTCATATATTTTTTGGTGTAAATAGTCACTTGACAGTCCTACTTTTTCAAGTACGTCAGTTATTGTTTTTTTGTCTTTAGTGATAAGGCTCAGATTATCATATACTGTTTTGTTATCTATTAAAGAATAATTCTGAAATACATATCCAACAGTATTTTTAAAAAAAGTTCTTTCTTTTATCTTCCAAATATCTTGTTTATCAACTAAAACATTCCCACTGTCAATTTTTTCTAATCTTCCTATAATATTAAGAAGGGTACTTTTACCGGAGCCAGAACCTCCAATCAATGCATAGCTTTTTCCAGATTCAAATATTAAATTTAAGTCTGTAAAGATCTTCTTTGAGCCGAAACTTTTTGAAACGTTCAAAAGGTCAATTGTCATGATTCATCTCCTTTTAAAATTTTAGTGTAGCTTTCAGATAATTTTCTAAAACTCATTATGATTGACAACATCAAAACTAGCAGAGAAGCCGCTCCAATATATAGCAACTCTATTTGCCCTGTCACAAGAAATGTAAATAGAATAACCATTGTAATA
This sequence comes from Streptococcus sp. 339, assembly GCF_013277285.1. Classification (NCBI taxonomy): domain Bacteria; kingdom Bacillati; phylum Bacillota; class Bacilli; order Lactobacillales; family Streptococcaceae; genus Streptococcus; species Streptococcus sp. 339. The sequence goes on from NZ_VMMR01000079.1 coordinate 8,406, forward strand.
GTCATCATAAAATATTTGAGACTTGAAATTGCTATATATGTTTTTGAAAGACCCAAAATGATTTTTTTCACATATTCATTCTGTTTTAGAGTAATAAAAAGTTGGACATATTGATAAATGAGTATAAAGATAATACTGTAAATTATCTTCTGCAAGATTTGTGAAAGTAAAATTTGGTGCTCTAAGGATTGAATCTTTAATTTCACAATTTGGTAAACATCTACTGGATTCATTGAGAAATTCAACGGGACAGTCATCTCATTTATTTTTTTTACCGCTTCAGGACTAAAAAGAGACTTATTAGTTATATTACTAGCCAAAGTAAACTTATTATTTTCCATCATTTTGTCCGTATCTAACACAACAACAATGTTATCTTGGCTATCTGCTACACTTGCCAGCGGTAAAATATCTTTATTTTTATGATCGATATCAGCATCCTCATTAAAATAAAAAATTTTTTCCCCATCAGGAATTATTTGTACTGCAAGCTGTTCTTTTGTATAGTGTGTTCCAATAAATTGTTCTGCTACAACTGTATTCTCAATAGATTTCTGGTTTTCTTTCCATTTCTCAGGAATATAGATGGTTGCTATCTTATTATCTAAAAGATGATAGTTTGTCCCATTCACTTTATTTTGTAGGTTAGCACCTGTTTGATTAATATAAATCAACTCTTTATTTATTTCTGGATTCGTTATTCCGTCATTTTCTAATTGTTTAGAAAAGTCTTCTAAAACATGAGATGTTTTCATAAAATCTGGAACATATGCTGAAGATCGTTCTATATATAAGAAATCTAAGTTTTTTAAGGCAGCAACTATCTGTAGATACTGACCATCTGAATCATTAACTTCTCCATTTTTAGCAGAGTTACTTTCAATTCCAAGGAACTCAATCCTTCTCCAGTCTTTTACTGTGTCCCACGGTACTAAATTCTGTATTTGTATGTTCATACTAGATTGACTACTCTTTGTTTCTTGTAAAAAAATTCCTGAGACAAGGATGATAATCGAAATAATAGCAAGCCATACGACAAAAATAAGCTTGTTTTTTGCCTTGTTTTTAATAATTTCAATGGGCTTTTCAATCTGAATCGTCAACCAAAATAAAACAAAGGTGATGAGATCAATGATTTGAAATAGTATAAAATTCGTTAAAAGCAGAGAGAAAAATAACTTAGAGCTATAGGTGAAGAAACCATTACCCAAAAAAGAACTGTAAGAAATCATCAATAAAGCCATCATAATCAGTTCAAAAATAAGAGAAATGCCATACTCTCTTCTTAGATCGTATACAGTCAAGCCCAAAGAACGTCGTATCACTCCTTCTTTGATCTGCCTCGTCCTAACAACAAATAAAACAACTAATAAAGTTAAGTAAATTGAACCCATTAACAGTATTCTTAAAGTTCCAGTGAATTGTAATATTCCTCCTATATACCAAGGATAAGCCATATAGACTGTTTGCAGCCCCGTCATCGTAAGTGGTTTCAAACTATCTACATCCATTTTCCCAAGGGTATAATACATCCCTATTATTGGTGCTGACTTTAATTGTTCATTATTTACATCATCAAAATTTACATACTTCAACTGACCCGAACTCTGAACGATTGGCTTGTAAATGGTAACCTTTTCCGTTTTTGATAAGTCACGAACCATTTCGTATATTTCGTTATTAGAAAGCTTACTTTTTCCTTGGATAGAAAAAGCACCATCAATTGGTAAAGGTATGGGGATTTCGGTATCACTAATAGTGACCAGTCCAATTGTAGCAATCAAACAAAAGAAGAATCCAATGATACATAATTTTAATTTCATAAGCAATTACCATATTACAAAAGACCCAATCTTATAATTGGGCCTCTTGTTTTCATAAATTATTTTTAAAATCTATAATAATCCCAATATGCATTTAATCGAATATCGCTCCAAGATTTTTTTGCACTTGAATATGCCCATCCATAATCTTTTTTATCGTAAGCTTTAACGGTTCCCCAATAATTCGTTACTGAAGATTTTGAACCAATATTATTTGGAGAACTAACAAAGTAATTTGAATAACCATAGCTATTATCTACACCATACTGCCATACATCAATAATCGGATATGGAGCAGGGTGTGCTGTAGTTGCACTAACAACACTAGCTGCAGTAGCAAAGCTAAAACTGAAAACACTTGCAGCTAGAAAAACAGATGCTTTCTTATTAATTCTTTTTTTTCATTTTACTTCTCCTTGAATTTAAATATTTGATGAAGATTAAATAATAGTCTCTTTTTAGTCCCTCCATATTACTTTAATATGAATTGATTATATTTAGGTTTTTAATCACCGTTATGGTATCTAGAGTCGTTAAAATATCTCATAACTACCCCTCCTTTTAAAATTGAACACATCTAAATGCATCCGTTTACATTTTTAATATAACACTTATTTTTTACTTTGTCAAGTATTTACTAGTATATTTTTTATTAATAAAATAGGATTATCTATACAGACAATTTTCGAATCAACAAAAAAATTATCCAACTTAACCAATAAGCAAAATCGGCCGTTACAGTTTTTGTTACCTTGTTTTAAAAAATTGGTTGACAATGATTCCTCTATGAGTATAATAGTTACTATACATCAGAAAAGAGGTTAACTATTTTGAAAAAAGCTCACATTTTTGCTATCCCTACTATTGGGGCTGCTCTCATTGCTGTTTTGGCACAAATCAGTCTTCCAGTTGGACCTGTTCCCTTCACTCTGCAAAACTTTGCAATCGGCTTGATTGCTACTGTCTTTAGACCGAGAGAGGCTGTACTTTCTGTTGGACTCTATCTTCTTCTAGGTGCTATCGGTCTTCCTGTGTTTGCAGGAGGTGGAGCTGGTTTTCAGGCTTTAGTTGGCCCTACTGCAGGCTATCTTTGGTTTTATCTCGTTTACTCTGGACTTACTTCCTCTCTAACCAACAGCAAGAGTGGTGTTGTCAAGATTTTTCTTGCAAACCTCTTGGGTGATGCACTTGTCTTTATCGGAGGGATTCTTAGCTTGCATTTCCTAGCTGGAATGGCATTTGAAAAAGCTCTTGTTGTGGGGGTCATTCCCTTTATCATTCCAGACCTTGGTAAACTTCTAGCTATTAGTTTTATTAGCCGTCCACTACTTCAACGCCTTAAAAATCAGGCTTACTTCGCTAACTAAAAAAGGATATCGAGTTGCCATGACTCAATATCCTTTTCTTTCATTTTGAAAACTTAGTTTCCTTTAAAAGCATCCACCATTGTTTGAAATTCTTCATTGGAAAGAGTAATTCCTTTGCCCATCTTCGTATGGTCTGGACTCCAAGCACGAATATCAAACTTTGCAGGGGCACCATTAAAGCTCACACGGTTGATTTCCTTGGTCCAACCCTTTTCGTTTTCAGAAAGAGTCAACAAGTGCTCTTCGATTTCAAATGTAAATTCTGCCATTTTCTTCTCCTTTTTTTAACTTTCATCTGATTATTCGTAAAATCTTGTAGATTTTAGGAAAATTTTATATAATATTGATATAAAAGAAGGGAGGCCAATATGAGACATAAATTCCAGCAAGTTCTAGGTAAAATACATGACTTTTTAAATGGACATGACCAACCTGACCAGACTGAAAGCAACTCCCTTACAGCCACTATTGAAGAGGCTATCCAGAAACAAACTGCTGTTCACCTTATCTTGTCTGAGACAAGCTTTACAGGTGACATCATCAAATACGATCAGCAAGGACAGCAAATTATCGTGAAAAATTTTGCCAAAAATGTGACCCGTATTATCCGCATAAGCGATATTCAACGCCTGCGATTTGTCCCTTCAACCGTCCAAACAGCCCAAAAAAATAGATTTAAGAAAGAGTGAGATGTAGTTGCTTCATCCCACTCTTTTTCTTAGCGAATTTGTTCAAAATGTAAATGAACAGCGATATGATCTCCATAACCACTTCTTTCCAAGTCACGTTGCAGACGATAGGAAATGTAGTGTTCTGCAATGGTAATGTAACCTGCACCCAGTAGACGATGTTCAACCATAGACTGAATCATGCTAATAGTAGCACGTTCCACCTTGGCCTCTTCCAAATCCAAAACCACTTTCTTAGTGACTTGTGCAAGGTTTTGACGCAAATCATCTGTCAATACATAGACAGTCTGGGCTGCCTTTAAGATGGCTTGGTAAATCTTATCTGGATTAAATTCAGCAATTTCGCCATTACGTTTGATTACTTGCATAGGTATCTCCTTTATTCTTTGTTTTCTTTGATTTCTGCCAGCATTTTTTCTTCTTCTGCTGTCAGTTGATAATGTTCAAGCAAATCCGGTCTGCGCTCGTAGGTTTTCTTCAAACTCTCATACAGGCGCCACTGACGAATCTTTTCATGGTGACCACTCATCAATACATCTGGTACAACCATACCTCGATAATCATAGGGACGTGTGTACTGAGGGTATTCGAGAAGCCCAGAAGAAAAACTATCATCTTTGTGGCTAGACTCCTTGCCAATCACTTCTGGAATCAGGCGTACCGTAGCATCAATCATGGTCATGGCCGCCAGTTCTCCACCAGTAAGGACATAGTCTCCCAAGGAAATCTCATCTGTCACCAAGGTCTTAATGCGCTCGTCATAGCCCTCATAGTGACCGCAGATAAAGATCAGTTCCTCTTCTTTGGCCAAATCCTCAGCATAAGCCTGATCAAACTGCTTTCCAGCTGGATCGAGGAGAATAACGCGCGGATTTTTCTTTTCAATAGCATCAAAGGCATCAAAAATGGGTTGGGCTCGGAGCAACATCCCCTGACCACCTCCGTAGGGCTCATCGTCTACATGGCGGGCCTTTTCAGCATTTTCTCGAAAATTATGATACTGGATATCCAAGAGCCCTTTTTCTCGAGCCTTTCCAACGATTGAGTGCTCCAGTGGAGAAAACATCTCTGGAAAGAGGGTTAAAATATCAATCTTCATCATCTAACCCTTCTAAAATTTCCACATCGACACGGTTATTCGGAATATCAACATTGAGAACCACTGGTGGAATATAAGGCAAGAGCAAGTCACGTTTGCCTTTTCGCTTGACCACCCAGACATCGTTAGCACCTGGTTGCAGGATTTCCTTGATGGTTCCAATCAAGTTATCACCCTCATAGACTTCCAAACCGATAATCTCGTGATAGTAGAATTCACCATCGTCTAGGTCATTCAAATCTTCCTCAGCAACCTTGAGACTGTATCCCTTATACTTTTCGATAGCGTTGATATGGTACATATCTTTGAATTTAATAATGTCAAAGTTCTTCTGTTTACGGTGACTAGCGATAATCACTGTTTGGACAAACTGATCTTTTTCATCAAACAAGGCCAGCTCAGATCCTTTTTTAAACCGTTCTTCTGCAAAATCCGTCACAGACAATACTCGCATCTCACCCTGCAACCCCTGCGTATTGACGATTTTCCCAACATTAAAGTAGTTCATCTTGTCTCCTGTAGTCTCCTTCTTTCCATCTTATTCTGACAATTCTCGAATAATAGTCGCAATTTTTTCGGATTCAGACCATTGTAAATAATGGTGATTCCCTCCTAAAATGAGTCTAGCATTGGAAGTCCAATATTCTGATTCTCTGTACTCTTTTTCTCTGTAAGGCTGACAAAAAACAAATACAGGGATACAATCTGGTATTGATACATCCTCAAAATCTTCCTCAGTAATCTCTCCAGATATCTGAAATCCTGGATCTTGATTTTCCAACTCTGAACCTTTTTCTTGCATTATTTCCCAGATTTCTTTATTCGTTTCAGGACTAAATGTTGCTTGAGTTAAGTTCTTAAAATAAAGTTCAGGACCACACTCATCAATCAGCCTCATCTGCTCTTCCATTTCTGGATAAGGATTTTCTGAAAAATCAGCAAACATGACGTTTTTAGTTGTCGGTTCAATTGCTACTAAAGCCTGACACTTAATTGGTTTGTTGAGCAATTTGCAAGCTAAAATTCCACTCAAACTATGTACACAAAGTATATATTCAGAAATCACCAATTCTTCAAGTACTTCATAAACTGCATCTGCAAGATTATCCAGATTTTTTCCAGCTTGGTCATGAATCGGACTTCTACCTGTGTTCGGAAAATCAATTGTCAAATAACCAATTGTGGACGGAAGTTTTTCGAGTATAAGTGAAAAATTTTCATAACTTGGTAGCAAACCTGCTCCGTTTAGACAAATTAGCACTTTCTTTTGCTTTTGATAAGTAACAGAGAGACTACCAATTTCTGTAGATACTTCAAACCTCTTCATAAAGAAATCCACTCATTCTATATAATGAATTATTAAAAGTCCTTATCCTTTATTTTATCATGTTTCAAGGATTTTCTCAAGTTGGAGGAAGAGGACATCAATTCTCCTTCACCTTCAAAAATCCTTCCAAATCACGTTCATGTTAGTACTTAATGGCTGCAGTCTTATCTTTCTCAAAGATAGTCTTGGTAAGGTCAATATGGTTGATGGCGACGATTGCGACGGTGTAGTGAATGATATCAGTCAGTTCTCTGGCAAGTTCCTCGTTCGAATCCTATCCCTTCTTTTCGACCAGAGCGCCTATTCAAAACCTCGGCTACTTCTCCGACTTCCTCCACTAGCTTGATAAAAAGACCTTCCTCAGTTCGAGACTACTGGTAATGTTCGAGTAATACTCTTCGAAAATCTCTTCAAACTACGTCAGCTTCACCTTGCCGTACTCCAGTACAGCCTGCGGCTAGNNATTTTCATTGAGTATAACTAGTCTTGTAATTGTCTAAACGTTAAATATTTCATCTTCTATTCCTCGCAAAAAAGCGAGACATTTGTCCCGCTCTTCTTATTTTTCGTCAATAACGATTCTTACTTTTTTGTCTTCAGTTGGGACAGAGTAGACAATCGTTCTTATCGCAGAAATAGTGCGACCCTTACGACCGATTACACGACCCACATCGCTTTGATCAAGATTCAAATGATATTCCAAAAATTCTGGTGTATCTTCAATCTTGATAGTTAAGGCATCTGGTTGTGAAATCAAGGGTTTCACAATCGCAATAATGAGATTTTCAATCGTATCCATCTATCAACCTACTTTAAACTTATTTTGAGAATTTAGAATCGTGGAATTTTTTCAATACGCCTTCTTTTGAAAGGATGTTGCGAACTGTATCTGAAGGTTGAGCTCCATCAGCCAACCATGCAAGAACGCGGTCTTCTTTCAAAGTTACTTGGTTTTCAGCAACAAGTGGATTGTAAGTTCCAACTGTTTCGATGAAACGTCCGTCACGTGGTGAACGTGAATCTGCTACGTTGATACGGTAGAAAGGTTTTTTCTTAGAACCCATACGAGTCAAACGGATTTTAACTGCCATTTTTAAAGTCTCTTTTCTTATTTTTTATTTCGGTGAAATAGCTGAGCTATTTAGCACATGTTCTATTATAGCAGATTTCTAACAGGTGTCAAGAAAAAAACTTGACAGACTATAAAATTTTTAAACCATTTAGAAATTTGTTAGAAGTAGGAAATAAATGTTTGAAAGAGGCTATCCGTGAATAGTATTTTAGAAATATTTTATAAAGAACACCAAGTCAAACCCTTCATCTCTCCTGAACGTGATTTGGATGCTTGGCTCCTAAATCCTAAGCCCGTTCCCAAACGAAATATGGACTTATTGGCAGATGATTCGCTGGCAGGTGATATCATTCTACTATGGAGAATACAGTTTGGAACTTTTACCACCGAAACATGATTTTAAAAACTCCCATTCGAATATGATTCAAAATTCGCTTAAAATCAATGTTTTCCCACTTTTTCAGAAAACAAATTTTTATCTAATTTAAATAACTTTCAATTAAATGGTATGAATTTTGCTTAAAATCATCAAAAAACACCCCATGGTGTGAACCATAATACTCTTTGAAAATCTCTTCAAACCACGTCAACGTCGTCTTGCCGTAGGTATGGTTACTTACTTCGTCAGTCTTATCT
>NZ_VMMR01000079.1:16430-37469 GCF_013277285.1 Streptococcus sp. 339
GATTTTCATTGAGTATAAAGTGTTGTAAATACTGTATTGTAGCTAGTTCTTAACCTTTAGAGAACTGGCTAGCTTTACGAGCTTTCTTAAGATCTGGTTTGGAAAGTATAGATTTCAATTAGACTAAAAACAGCGAAATATCAAGGATTTTAAAAAAGATATCTACTAATTAATTTATAAAATATGAATTAATAGATTCTAAATAGGGGAATAGTTTAGGTCTGTAAAAGATTAAATAATTTCTATTTTAGCTGTTAGAAACGTTGGTACATCAATGTTTTTAGAATGCTACATAATAAAAGGTAGAGTAAATAGTAGAGTAGTTATTGCGTTAGTTCAGCAATCTTATCGATATAAAGATTAACAGATTCTAACTTTCTTTGCGGTGCTAACTCGGCGTATGTGTCCATTGTTGTTGAAATTGATTTATCTTTTTTGATTTTTTAATGACCTTTTTGCCATTATGGATAATTTTTTCAGTTTCATCAGAAATCAAAAATTTTTTTCTTTGAATATTGAAATTTGCGAATGTCTTGGAAAGTCTAAGACAGCTAGATTGTATAGAAATTAAGTCATCATCCGACAAAGAATTCATTCTTTTATTTACAGTTTCCAAATCTCTAAATAAAATAGAGCCGAAGCAGTGGTAAAACATATTTTCAACAAGCTTGGCAATATCTCCAAAAATAATTTCTTTATAGTCTAAGTCGGTTTGAGTATTCAAATAAAGCAATATTGAAGTGGTAACTTGTTGCTTTTCCTTTTCAACTTGACTAACTTGACCTGCATTGCTTAGTTCGCTTTGTGTAATATTGTGTTTTTTTCTTAAATTTTTGATACGAGTAGGTAGTTCATGTGAATAATTTTCTTCAAAAAATTTCATATACAATCCCCCTATAATCATGGAAAAGTAGTAAAAATAGTTGTTATCCTAGTTGATTAAAAAAATCTCTGATTTCCTCATCTTTTATAAAATAATATATAATTTTCCCATCTCTTCTAGTGTCCAAGATGTTTTGATTGGCTAGTTTACGAAGATGGTGGGAGGCAGATGCCATACTAAGATTTAGTAAACAGGCTATATCACAGACACAGAGTTCTTCAACAGCAAGGAGATAAAAGATGATATTTATCTGTTTATTATCGGTAAACTTTGATAAAATACGAAGTGATTTTTGGACTTTTTCCTTTTCAAGGTAGTTCGTCGCGGTTGTAACATTTTGTTGATTTATAATATTCACTTGGCAAATACTATCTTTTTTCATATTTTTTTCTCCTAGCCGAACACAGTCCTTAGCATGTCAAAGCTGTTGTTTTCAATCAGAATATACATCCCCAATCCTAAATAGACAACGGCAATAAACCATCTGCTATATTTTTCCAAAGTTTCTCCAACAGAAGGGACTTGTGCCAATTTTTGGGCAGAAAAAACCAAGAAATAAATCATGACTAGAAAAGTAAGTAAAGTCACTATCAAATTCGCTAAATTTAAGGTGGTAAAATATGGGACAAAGACACCAATATTGTCAGCGCCACAACTTGCAAAAGTAATCATAGCGACTAGAAAAATCAGGTTTTTATTGTCTTTTCGCAAACCATCTTTTGCAATAGCTTCTCCATCAGAATCTCCTAAAAGCAAAACTTTGAGGCCTAGGAAAATTGGAATCAAACCGAGTAAACCTAAAATCTCTTTACTAGGAATATAATTTAAGACAAATGCAAAAAGCAAACTTAGCAATATTAGACTAACAGAGCCTAGAAATTGTCCTAAATAGATGTTAATGATGTCTTTTCTGCTTTTTCTTTTGGCAAAAAATAACATTAGGATAATAAGTAAGTCTACGGCTGTCCCAGAATACAGGATTATTGAAGTAACAACATTTTGAATCATAAAACACCTCATTCAAATATATTTTTGAATGTATTCTAACATTAAACTTTGTAGATGTCAACTTAAAATCCACCAAAATATAGATAAGAAGTTAGTGTACCAAATATTAAAAAGCCCTGCCATCGAAATGATAGCAGGGCTTAACTTCAATATCCAGATGATATATTTATCTAAAAAAGGTAGAGTTTTTATTGATTTGTAGTGCGATATAATGAGTTTCCAAAAATCAAAAATCGCTTAAAATCAGTATTTTGACATCTATTGACGTGTACTGAAATCCTTACTTAACCTCTGTAAAAATTAACTTCTACACCTACAAAGCTTATTCTGACAGACTTTATACAGTCTAAGAAAAAAAGTAGAGATTCATACAGTATCTAGATTTTTCAAAAATTCTTTATCATCAAATATTATTAACGAAACTATCCAAACCAAATCCGATGCATTACTTCAAAGAATTCTTTAGTTATTTGACTATCAAGGGCTTTTATTAAAAAATTTTTTCAAATAATTGCCACCTTGACACATAAATTCTTGCTTTCTAAATTTAAATGTGATATATTTATAACATGAAATTTAAGTGTTATATATTTATAACATAAAAAAGGAGTCTATCATGAAAAAAAGTCAAAAAATGCGTGGCCTCATTGCAATGATTGCCGTAGCTCTCTTTATTGATTTTATTGTTTTATTTGGTTCTAATCTTAGTTGGGGACCCAAGTTAGTTATTACTGGTATTTCAGTGTCAGGTCAAATTGTAGCTATTTGTAGCTGGCTACATAAGAGTCAGAAAGGTAAGGGAAAGATTATTTTTAACTTGTCTGCTAAGCTTTACACGATACTTGTGTCTGCAGCAAGCATTTTTTATACAGTAGGGATTTGGGTTGCGACCCCAAGCGTAAGTTCTGGTATTAAAGAATGGATTTTGAGAATTGGTCTCGTTATTGAAGTGATTGTATTTGTTTTTTTCTCTTTAAAAAATGTCAAGGAAACTCCGGACGAACGCTTTTATGCTAATTTAGCAAAGGCAGCTAGCTTGATGTTTGTTTTTATACTAGGCGCACTGATGATCCTATCAGTTATCATTGGGTATATGGGGGTTCTCACTCTTTACATGGGTCAGATATTTATTAGCATAGCTGCCTTGATTTGCATTTTTGCGGTTGTCTATTTTATCTTGGAACGTAGAGGATAAGCATGGCCAAAGAAAGCAATATTATTACTAATCTCAAATCTGTTCGTGAGTCCACAGGCATGACCCAGCAGGAGTTAGCCGACCGCATCGGCATTCGACGCGAGACAATTCTGCACTTGGAAAATAACCGTTACAATCCTTCGCTGGAAATGGCTCTTAAAATTGCTCAAGTTTTTAATCTAAAAGTAGAAGACCTCTTTGAACTCAGACAGAAAGAGGAAACATAATTCTTTTCGAGACCTACTATTAAGTTCATTGATTAATTAGGAATTGAAGCCAAAAGAAAAAATCCTTTGAAAATATGCTCTTTTAAAATATAGTAATTCTTTCGAATTAACCTTTACTAATTGTGATGCTTTACGAGCTTTCTTAAGATCTGGTTTCCTAAATACTTCGAGTACACTTATGGTATTGATGCTCCTAAGCATCTCAAAACTCTGGTAGAAAAAGGTTATGCTGTCCATTGAAACTGCTTTTTACTCACTTGACCATCTAATACGCTACCATAAAAAAAGAATATCCTAAAGAAGAAGGGAGTTACTGGACTTTCTAAAAATGAAGGCTACAAATTTGGACCAAGCCCTTCATGAGCATTTTTCAGAAGAAGAATTAGCTTGTCACTTTTCGATTCGTGGCTACAAATTGACTCCAAAGGGAGAGGAAATACTGGAACAGTACCAGGACATTGTCGACCGTCATCCAAAGAAGAATCTCTAATCAAGTGATTTTTGGTTGGCTTCCTCTTAAACTGTCTTGTCACTAACATTTGAAATCCACTTCCTTTTAGGGTACAATGGTAGAAATGAATTTTTGAGAGGATCAGAATGAAAAAACTAGCAACCCTTCTTTTACTGTCCACTGTAGCCCTAGCTGGGTGTAGCAGCATCCAACGCAGTCTACGTGGTGATGACTATGTAGATTCTAGCTTGGCCGCTGAGGAAAGCTCCAAAGCAGCTGCCCAATCTGCCAAGGAGTTAAACGATGCTTTAACAAACGAGAATGCCAATTTCCCGCAACTTTCTAAGGAAGTTGCTGAAGATGAAGCCGAAGTGATTCTCCACACAAGCCAAGGTGATATCCGCATTAAGCTCTTCCCTAAACTCGCTCCTCTAGCGGTTGAAAACTTCCTCACTCATGCCAAAGAAGGCTACTATAACGGCATTACCTTCCACCGTGTCATCGATGGCTTCATGGTCCAAACTGGAGATCCAAAAGGGGACGGTACAGGTGGTCAGTCCATCTGGCATGACAAGGATAAGACTAAAGACAAGGGAACTGGTTTCAAAAACGAGATTACTCCTTATCTCTATAACATCCGTGGTGCTCTTGCTATGGCTAATACTGGTCAACCAAACACCAATGGAAGCCAGTTCTTCATCAACCAAAACTCTACAGATACCTCTGCTAAACTCCCTACAAGCAAGTATCCAAAGAAAATCATCGAAGCCTATAAAGAAGGGGGAAACCCTAGCCTTGATGGCAAACACCCAGTCTTTGGACAAGTGATTGACGGTATGGATGTTGTAGATAAGATTGCCAAAGCCGAAAAAGATGAAAAAGACAAGCCAACTACTGCTATCACAATCGACAGCATCGAAGTGGTGAAAGACTACGATTTTAAATCTTAAAAACCAAAAAAATACAGTATCCACATTCGGTACTGTATTTCTTTTACTCTCATTCTTAAGTTAAATTATTAAAATCCCATATTTGGTCTATCCAGCCTTCATAAAAGTCTGGCTCGTGGCAGACCATAAGGATAGATCCCCTATATTCTTTGAGAGCGCGTTTGAGCTCATCCTTTGCATCCACATCCAAATGGTTGGTCGGCTCGTCCAGCACTAAAACATTGTTTTCACGATTCATCAAGAGACAGAAACGAACCTTGGCTTGCTCTCCCCCTGATAATACTTGAATCTGACTTTCAATATGTTTGGTTGTCAAACCACAACGGGCAAGGGCTGCACGGACTTCTGCTTGATTAAGGGCAGGAAAGGCATTCCAGACAGCTTCAAGAGGAGTTTGGCGATTACCGCCTTCTACTTCCTGCTCAAAATAACCAAGTTCTAAATAATCTCCACGCTCCACTTCCCCAGCGATTGGCGAGATAATGCCCAAGAGACTCTTCAAGAGAGTTGTTTTTCCAATACCATTAGCACCAATAATCGCAACCTTTTGATTGCGTTCAAAGGTAAGATTTAAAGGCTTGGTCAGAGGACGATCATAACCAATCTGCAAATCCTTGGCTTGGAAAATAAAGCGCCCTGGAGTACGAGCTGGTTTGAAATCAAAGGATGGTTTTGGTTTCTCACTTTGCAGTTCGATAATATCCATCTTATCCAATTTCTTCTGACGAGACATAGCCATGTTTCGTGTTGCAACACGTGCTTTGTTTCGAGCCACGAAGTCCTTGAGGTCCGCAATCTCTTTCTGCTGACGTTCGTAGGCTGCCTCTAGCTGAGATTTCTTCATAGCATAGACTTCTTGGAACTGGTAGTAGTCACCAGAGTAACGCGTCAGCTGTTGATTCTCCACATGGTAGACAATATTAATCACGTCGTTCAGGAATGGAATATCGTGCGAAATAAGGACAAAGGCATTCTCATAGTTTTGAAGATAGCGCTTGAGCCAATCAATATGCTCAGCATCCAAGTAGTTGGTCGGCTCGTCCAACAGCAAGATATCTGGCTTTTCAAGGAGGAGTTTAGCCAAAAGCACCTTGGTTCTTTGCCCACCTGACAAAGAGGTTACATCCGTATCCATGCCAAAGTCCATAACACCAAGGGCACGCGCCACTTCGTCAATCTTAGCATCCAAGGTATAGAAATCACGACTCTCTAAACGGTCTTGAAGTTCGCCCACTTCTTCCATGAGAGCATCAACATCAGCTCCATCTTCAGCCATTTCCATATAGAGGTCATTGATACGAGCTTCTGCTTTAAACAGCTCATCAAAAGCTGTACGTAGAACATCACGTACCGACTGCCCTTCAGCAAGGACAGAGTGTTGATCCAAGTAACCAGCCGTCACATATTTGGACCACTCAACCTTTCCTTCATCTGGCAGCATTTTACCAGTCACGATACTCATAAAGGTTGATTTTCCTTCACCATTGGCACCGACCAGGCCGATATGTTCTCCCTTGAGGAGACGGAAGGACACATCTTCAAAAATTGCACGGTCACCAAAACCGTGACTCAGATTTTTAACTTCTAAAATACTCATTTTAATTCCTTATCTTGTTTTTATATAATCGTTTATAAAGGAGCCAAGCCAGATAGCCACCCAAAGTGTTGGTCCACAAATCATCAATCTCAAAGACGCGATTGAAATCAAAGAAAAAGTCCAAGATTAATTGCGTACACTCGATTCCAAGACTCACAAGAAAACTAAAAAGAAGGACCTTTTTTATTTTCCGCAAGTTTGGAAGGAGATAAAGGAGTTGGAACATCAGAGGAAAAAGTAAGAACATATTAAGGATATTTTGTAAAAAAATCCAGCATAATTGTCCCATATCACTCACCTCACCCAGATTCCAGAGGGAGTTTAAAGGAGTCAAAAGAAAAACCAGGCTTCCAAGATGCTGAATACCTGGAGTTTCTACCCCCACGGGAGATTGTTCTTGAGGAGTAAAGCAAAAATAGACAATGCAAATGCTATAGAAAATGACTCCCCAGACCAAAATATGATTATAAGTCTTCTTCATCATTAAGGATTTACCGCTGCGACTGCCTTCTGGCGGTCACGTTTCATTGTGTTAGAGCGCAATTGTCCACAAGCTGCGTCACTATCTGTACCATGCTCTTGACGAACCACACAGTTGACCCCTTTTCTCTTAAGCGTATCATAGAAAGCCAACACGCGCTCTTTGGGACTACGGCTATATTGGTCATGCTCACTAACTGGGTTATAAGAAATCAAGTTTACATAAGACAATTTCTTGATGTTCTTGAGCAATTCAGCTAATTCCAAAGCTTGTTCTACGCCGTCGTTTACTTCATTAAGCATGATATACTCAAAGGTCACACGACGATTAGTTGTCTCAATGTAGTACTCAATAGCTGCAAAGAGCTTTTCAATCGGAAAGGCACGGTTAATCTTCATGGTACTTGAGCGCAGTTCATTGTTGGGTGCGTGAAGAGACACGGCAAGATTGACCTGAACCCCTTCATCAGCAAAGTCACGAATTTTATGGGCCAAACCTGAGGTTGAAACCGTGATGTGACGAGCACCGATAGCCATTCCTTTATCATCATTGATAGTACAAACGAAATTCAAAACATTGTTGTAATTATCAAAGGGCTCACTGATTCCCATGACAACGATATGGCTGACACGTTCATCCTGACCACGCTCATCAAAGTATTTCTGAACCAGCATAATTTGCGCTACGATTTCACCGTTATTGAGGTCACGTTGCTTCTTAATCAAACCAGAGGCACAGAAGGTACAACCGATATTACAGCCGACCTGAGTGGTCACACAGACAGATAAACCGTAGTGTTGACGTATGAGTACTGTCTCAATCAGCATTCCATCTGGCAATTCAAAAAGATATTTAACTGTCCCATCAGCAGACTCTTGCACAATACCTTGTTTCAAGGGATTGACCACAAACTGGTCATTAAGCTTAGCAATCAAATCCTTGGAAAGGTTGGTCATTTCTTCAATAGAGCCATTCCCAGATTTGATCTGCACGGAATTTCTTTTCTCCCTGCTCCAATACCCATTCCTGCATGGTTTGACTTGTTAAACTATAAATTGAGGGTTTCATTTCTTCTCCTTATTCTCTACTCACTTCTGACGAATGACAAAATGACGTTGTCCCTTGTCCTCTTTCTGAGAATGCTGGTCTTTCTGACGACGTCTATTTTTCTTATCTGCATTCGGTTTTCGTTTTGTTTGAGTCGGTTTCTTTCCTTTTCTAAAAGGCTGTTCTTCTTCCTTCTTACGCATTTTCTTGTCAAATGATGCTCGCTTAGGGGCTTCATTTTCTAAGACAAAATAGGCACAACCATAACTACAATACTCTAATAGGTAGTCTTGTAAACGACTGATTTTTTCAAGTTTTTCTTCTGTTCGGTCATCCTTGTAAAAACCTCGTAGGCGAAGCTGTTCGTTGCTCCAGTCTCCCACGATATAATCAAACTTGGTTAAGACTTCTGAAAAACGCTGATTAAAAGCCGTCACATCAAAGGCATCCTTGATATTTTCCACCAAGGAAAAAGCGATCCCTTCCGTTTCAACCTTGTCCCCGTGTAAATGAAACTCAGGACCAGGAAACTTGTTATAGTTGTATAATTCAGGTGCAATTTCTTTTCGCATAGATATCCTTTTTTCACGATTACTTAATACTTTATTCTACCATAATTTCTAGCAGTTAGCACGTTTCTCATAAAAATAGAGATGACAAATTTTTAGGATTCATTAAAGTGTCTAAAACCTTGATATTATTGAATTTTTAAAAATAGCAGGTCCTTAGGTTATTTTTAAAGACCATAAAAGTTCTTAAAAAGTCCACAAAAAAAGCCCTCAAAAAGGGCAATAAATGACGAGTTCAGCAGGCAAGAAACTAGCACGGTCAAACGTGCTTTTTTTATTGCTGATTGCTGATAGGTATATTATACCATGAAGTACGTACTTTATGACGTTATACCTGTAATTCTTCCCTGATTGCTTTCTGTAATAGCTGACTGAAATTGATTTTATTTTCTTTACCAACTTCAACCAACCAACTAGGGAGGGTTACAGTTTTATTGACAACCCTAGAACGTTCGCGCTCTCTAACCAGTTCCGTATCTACTGAGATAGCTTGCAGAATATCCTCATCACTGCCAAGCTCACTAGCCAAAGCCTTAAAACTTGAAGGCTCTGGAAACTCTTTGCCTTCATCTTCAAACATGATTGTATAGATTTCTAGCACCTCACGGGCGTTATAGATTGCCTCGTTTAAGGTATCGGCTTCGCTAATTGCTCCTTGAAAATCAGGGAATGTGATTGTATAACCGCCGTTTTCTTCATCCACTTCAAATAGTGCCAAGTAAGTGTATTTCATAATTTGATAATAACCAATGACCGCCCCAATATAGGGGAGGGAGTTTTTTACTCCCCTTCCAATACTTTCAAAATCTTGCCAAGTGTTCCAGGTCTATAATCGTTTTCTTTTGGTTTAGGTATCGTTACCGTTCTTCCGTCTGGATGTTTCCAAACTTCATGCGAACCTTTACCAAAAGCTGTTTTGATAAAACCTTTTTTCTTAGCAAGTTTTTTTAGTTCTCTTTCGGTCATCGGTTTCTCCTTTCCGTATCTTTAATTATATTATACACTTGTTTGAAACATTTGTCAATGTATAACACTTATTTTTACACTTGTTTTTTATAACCTCACAAAAGCCCCAAAATTCGTTTCTAAGGGCTTCTAGTTTATCCATGGTGTTTTAGTTCTCCAGTACGAAACAAAGCAAAATAGGGGGCGAATATGAAGCCTATGCCTACTTATATGCTTCTAGCTCTCCGTTCTGGTGGATTCTCGCAAAGTTTAAGACGGCTATCTGTTTGTATCGGTGATAACTAGTGGAGCTAGTACCTGCCATTTCTACGCATTCACTCATTGTTTTCTTCCTCATGTAACAATAATGGATAATAAAGTATTTTCTGGCTCGCTTGTTCTCTATGCTGTTGATGTCGTGGGCGAATATCTCCAACCCCTCACGGATTGCTTTTTCATGCTTACTAGTCAAATTCCACTGATCAGGTAAGACAAGTTTCCAAGCCTCTTCATCTATCCTAACTTGGTTTTCACTTCCTGCCATCCTCTGGAAACGTAGAAAGTATGTCATCCGCTCTCTGACGTTCATCATCGTTTTAAACTTATCCAGCTCCATTAGTTCACTCCTTTGTGATATAATAGTTATGCGAAACTATAACATGAGAAGTCAGCTGTGCTGGCTTTTTTTGCGTTTTCTCGGCGTTCGCTCGGAGTTCAAGGATACTCTCCTTATCTGATTGATAACTGATAAGCTCTATTCATCACAAAAACCTATATTGTCCCAGAATATCCGCAATCCTTTTGTATTTTTAATTCGTGAAATATCTTTTTCTGCTTCTTCTTTTGTCGGATAGACTTCTATAATATCTTTGGGATTTTTTCCACCTATCCTATATCTTACCTCAAAATGTCCAGTATCAATCTGCGTCAAAAACACGGTATCAACTTCATCAACCACCGCTAACTTATTCAACTTATTTAAACGGTTTTTAATCGCCTTCATCTAGTATCTTCGCCTCTAATATTTCTAATTGCTCCACTACCTCAACCATTTCAACCGCCTTATAAGCCATGTTTAGAATGCTCTGGGCGCTCTGTTGTCTCGCATACGGGCTTACTGTCTTATCAAGCATGATTTCCCTTAATACATTGACTGCCTCAACGCTTGCATTCTGTAACAGCGTAGTAGACTCCTTGAGTTGTTCGCTACGTCTTTCACGGTAAATTCTCTTAAAGGTTGCATCGTTCAAGTAATTGTAAGCCGTCTTTCTGGTGATCTCACTTAATTCACTAGCTTTTTTTACATTCCCAGTCATGAGATAATTGGCCATAAATATTTCTTTTTTTCTGCTTAATTCTGTCAAATACTAGTCACCTCACTTTATTGGTCTAATTCTGGAAACTCACTTATCCCAGTCATTTCCCTAAGTTCATCCATACGTTTTTTTGATTTCTTATAGTCTGCTAGCTTAATATCTTTAAATGGTATTTTAATAAAATCATCCATATCTATCTTTATTTCATCTTGCTGAAAAGCAAATCTTAAACAATCCACATATAAAGATATACATTCATCAGTTGTTGCATATTCCGTCTTTCCAGCATACTCTTCTAACTTTTCTAGTCTTGCTTTTAAACTTCTAACCATTCCCCTACCTCGTGTGTAATTCTGTCTGATTTATGTAAAAAAAGGGGATTGCTCCCCTCCACATCACAAACCTAATAAACCACGTCTTTCTTTGCCCAGTAGTTTATCATATAGGGCTTTATCCTTCTCATATAGTTCATGTCTACGCTTGTAGCCCATAGCTTTAAACTCTTCAAGAGTTACAGCTTCCTCTTCGTAAGATTTTGAAATACTTTCTACGTTCTTTGCAAGCCCCTGCAGTAAGTCAGCTTGTCTCTTCTCTTCTTCGATTTCTTGAAATAGTTGTTTATGTTCATCTTTCATTATTGTTCTCCTTCAAAATAGTTAATACGATTCACAAAATATGCTAAATCATCTTTGGGATCTAAATAGCGGTATTGGCTTCCCATATAACCAGTTACACCACTATAAATGTAAGGCTTACTTACTCCACTATATTCTGGAGATGTATTCAGGCGGTCAAATAACTCTTCGATACCTGTTTCTCTTACCTCATCCGCCAATCTTTCAGCAGTATTTTTGTAATTTTCGTTATAATTTGCAATCAATTCCAAAAGCTCAATAGATTTCTGCTTGATTTCTTGGCGCTGGCGCTTCACTGTTTCATCTTGCTCTAATGCAGTTCCTAAATAACCTGATGCATTAATTTTTCTAGCGTCTGCTACGATTGAGTCAATCCGTTCTTTCTCAAGTTTTGTTCTTTGCTCTTTCATATCAGCAATATACTTTTCTTTTACGTTAATAGCTTGAAAATCTTCAAATGTTTGTACATCTGCTTTCTTGGATTTGATATCCTTAACTTCTTTTTCTGCTTTCTTGATTTCCTCATCAAAGCGATCAAAAATCTCTAATTGAGTCCGTACTTTGTCCATCTGGTTTTTCACTTCTTGCAATGTTGGCATTTCTTTTTCCTCCAATCTTCCCAAAAACAAAAGAGACATAGCCAAAATAGATTGCTCCACTTTATGCTATACCTCTGATTTTTTCAGTCAGTATTCTTTTTAAATATTGTTGTTTTAGATTCCACGCTGGAGACAATCTCGCCGTCTTGTATTTTAAGCGTGATACTCCCAAACCTTGGAACCTCTAACAGTTTTATTTTACCATAATTTCTAAAATAAATAAAGCCTTCTTGTATCTCCATATTTTAGCCTTTCATGCTACCCCTCTGTTTGCTTGCAGCCTTTGAAGCTCTCACAAATACGTTTAAAGATATAGTTTAGTTTCTTATCCTCCACGTACTCAGCTACTAGCGTCCCTTTATCCTTGTGAGTTATTGAAATAGATGGTACTTCATAAGTCCCAGTCATATATCCCAGTAGCGCGTGACCTGCTACCGTAGCAGTATCTAGGTCTTTAAATTCGTAAGTGAAAGTAAATGTTTTGGCTTTATCCGAAAATGTTTTTAATGTCATGTTGTTTTCCTCTTTCTGTTTTAAGGGTGTCACTAGTAGTTACACCATTGCAAGGAGGTCGGTACTATCTACCCCATTTTATTTTAGGTTTTGGGCAAAGTGTAGCCATTTTTGAATATCTAGCGGCTACGCATTCCGCCTTACAGCCCCAAGGGTTTTCGCCTTGTGTAGCCGTGTAGCCGTTTCATCTCAAAAAAATATATAAATAACGTATTAGGTATTTAATTATATATACTTTTATAAAATATATATTTTGGCTACATTTATATTAAAAATTCAGTAATATCAAGGGTTTAGGGGTGTAGCCGTTTTTTTTCGTCTTGTCTACACCTCTTTGAAACCCTTACAGTATCAAGGGTTTTCAGCGTAGCCGTTTTTTTATCTTTTGGCTACACTGTCTACACTTTATTTTTTTATTTTAGCAAATCCGCGTTTGATACTTTTGCCAAATCGCAAGGACTCCCTTGCTTCCCAATCCTCTTTACTTTGCATGATTTTTTTAATCTTGTTTTTATCCTTTACGTTCGGTATCTTATCCGGATATACCTCTGTGAAAAATAAATTAATAGCCATCTTGTCACGTTCCACTAGTTCCCCATACTTTTCAATATCTAAGGTAATTTCTACACCGTTTGCGCCCATATGATAGCCATGATTTATCATGTCGTAAATGTAATAATATCTTGTTCTATCTGTCGGGGGGAACTGATACATTCTTTTTGGGTAAGGAGTGCCTAAATAGCGCTCCAAATCCTCAAGGGTTTCATCTACAAACTTGTAACGGCTTCTAACCTCATTTACTAGCTTTTCTTGCTCGTCTGTCAGGTTCAACACTTGGTTAGCTCTCCAAGCCACCACCATAGCACCCCAAAAGGCTCTACGGTCTTTTTCCGTCCACTTCCTGCCCTTATAGGCGGTGTCCTTGTGGACTTCCGCAACCAAAAAGCGCCTTTCTCCTGTCAGGTCGTTTAAATAATCATGGTCATTAGTTGCCCTCACGATAATAAAACTCTTAGGCAGTCGCCTATCACTGGAGGCGTAAGGCGGTCTAAACTCTAGCTTGGTTTCTGTGATGAATTTCTTCAATTCTGAAAAACTAGCCTTTTTACTGGCCACCATCTCATCATCAAATACACACCAGTTTCTGACCATTCTAGCCTTGTCATCTTTGTCTGTGAAGGTCTCAATGGTGGTAAAATACTTGTGAGTGAAAAGCCCCTCAAAAAATTGGGTTTTTCCTACTCCCTGCCGTCCAGTCAAGTCCAGCACAAAGTCAAACTTGATGGTAGGGTCAAACACCTTGGCAACCGCTCCACGGAAAAACAAATCCATGATAATACGGTTATATTCATCATCCTTGATATTGAGATAATGCCTTAAAATATCAAAGGGATCGCGCTGATTCACTAACTCTTTATACTCACTTTCGCAAGATTCCAGATAGTCTTTTAAGGGGTTATAGCTGTGTTCTCCAGCCACCACTTCCAAAATATCCGCTATGTCAGGCTTTTTATAGTCAAGCTTGTACTTGGTAGCAATATAAGCCCTAATCTCTCTGATAATCAGGTCATCGATTGCACCGCTCAGGATTCTACCGTTTAGCTTCATTGGTCTAGTCACGTCGATTTCATAAGTGAAGACGTTGTACTGTATCGCCCCTTTTAGCTTGCTATCTCCGTTCAAAATCTTCTTGAGATTGTCCAAGTTGACTGCAAAGCCGTCACCTCTTGCTCTTTTTGCCAAGTTCAGGCTATTGTGTTCCTCATCGGTCTCCCTTGCTTGGGTCAGGTCCACCACTTCAGGCGGTGCTTGTTGCTGATCTTCTTCAATGATTTTATTTACAATGTCATTGCTATTCAAAAGCCACCTCCTTATAAAATATCCTTGCTACTTCTAGGAAATAGCTTGCTAGGTCTTTGCGTTTAACGATTGCAGAAAACAAGTCCACTAACTGGCTAAAACTGTAGCCATTAACAAATAGCAAGCGGACAAAAAGCGAAGTCTCATACCTGGTATAAATCCCGTTACAAATCAGGTCAAAAATCCAACCCTTTAACTCCACTCCAAGACCCTGCCGTTGCTCTGTCAATTTGTTTACCTCTAAATCTTTCAGGATCGTCAGCAAGTCAGGACTAGCCAAACCTATCTCTAAATCTCTGGCCAATTCCCAGCCCTCTACTTCCTCGCTTTCGTCTTTAACTACCACATACAAGCCTTTGTAGTGAAAAGCCGTCAAACCCTCGCCTATTGGCTCAAAATAGATAAATTTATAGTGATTGCCATTCTTCCAAACTTGGGTTGGGCTAGACTTGAGAAAGCCAAACAAAGGTAATTTTTCAGCGGATAGAATTAACTCAAGCACTCTCATTCATCCACCCCCAGAAACTTCCAGATGTCGGTCACTAAATAGTAAATCATTCTTGAACCATCGTCTGGCGGTTGATAGCGTCTTAACCCCTGACTTTCCCACTTATTTAGCGTGTTGTCACTAATTTTCAATTCCTCTTTGAGTTCAACCCTATTTATAAGCTTGGTCAATCTCTGCGGTACTTCCTCATGTGCTTCCAGGTATCTTTCCACTACCTCCAGAATGCCATGCGTCAAATCATGCTCACTTTCTCGGCTTAGGCTAAACATATCTGCCCACCTCCTTCAAGGTTTCTTTGTAGCTTTCTAGGTCGCTGTTCATCAACACCGCTAGGCGCTTGCTCTCCTCCTGTACTTGGTTGTAAAAAGCCTTAGCGCCATCTAGTAACTCGCCTTTGTTTCTAGGTATGAAATAACCTCTATAAATTCCATTTCTAGCCCCTACAATCGGGATGTTATGCTTGACTATTAAACGCTTAATAGTATCTTGTACCGCCCTTTCTGATAGCTTAGTCAGTCGGCTGATGTCTGTCCCTGTGGTGGAGTTCTCAGCCCCTACCTTGATTAGTCTTAATACTCGTTTATCGTTCTCTGATAGGCCCATCCAATCTCTCCCCTCCTTTGCTTTTATTTACAAAGGTTATTTGTCCGCTCGCTACCCCTTGCAAAATAGCTTTTTGAGTCTCTATGATTGTATCAAGGGTTTTCAAGATAGCTGTCTTAGTTTCTAAATCCAACGCTTGTTTTGTCAACAAGCCCCTAGTTACAGCTAACTTTGTTGCATTGTCCATACACGTAGCTAGAAAAATATCTTTTGTAAAATAAGGTTCATCTGGTATTTTTTCACTATCAAGGTATATCTTCACTATGTAACTCATTTCATCCCTCCGTAAACTCTTACCCCTGCAAGCTGGATATATCGCCCATAATCAGGATTTAAATCCTCGCTAGGTGTTTCTATCGTCTGTTGGTTTTCTCGCTCTATTTGGGCGCTTTTTTTACGGTCTCGGTGGTTTAGATAAAGTAGTAAGCCAATCAATACCACGATTAAGACAGCAGCCTGTGTGTTGCTTATATCTAACTCATTCATGTTTTTCCTCCAATTCTTTGCGGTACATTCCGATAGTATTAACTAGATTTTCCTTTGTCTTGATAAGACAATCATAAGCAAGGTAAAAAATGGCGCTTTGCGTGTTATATTCCAAGGCTAAAAGTAGGGTCTTCTCTTGGTTGCTCATGTTTTTACTAAAAAAATGAGAAGTAGCCTCTAAAGCATTTTGAGCGGTGTTAAGTCCTAAGGTTAAATCATCTAGTTCATCTAAAATATTTTTAATTTCTTCTTTTGTCATGTTTGTTTCCTTTTTTTGTCTTTTACTATCCAGGATATCCTCACGCTTAGACTCGCCAAGTTGAAAGCGTGAGAAAGTACCAGTTTAAAGAGTTGGCGCTCTATGCTTTTCAAAACCTTTTCTAATTTGCTTGCCTGCTCTTCGGTTTTCTTAGTTTTTATTCATTTCGTTTACGGCTTTATCTGCTAGCCGTTGCCATTGTTTTCTAAATTCTTGTTCATCTATCCGCCCATGGAGAAAATCGCTTAGGGCGTAAGTTGCACGGCTGTAAAATCGCTTGGCTCTATCATAATTTGTCATTCTTTGCCTCACTTACTGCTTTTACTACCTTTTCTCTTAGTTTTGTAAATTCTTCGATAAATTCATCTTGAGATATAACCCCACGATTAAAAGTTATAATCAAGGCGCTTGCTCTTTTTGTGTATTGTTCCATCTGTTAGCCCTCCATCATGTCGTAAATTATAGCGCGGTGCTTTTTAGGGATATGCTTCATTGCGTCCAATATGTCACGCTCTGCTTTTTGTCGTGTTTCTGCTTTTACTGTTTTATCTTCTGCTATTTCAAAGGCGTTTTTTGCTACTTTGTAGTAGTCTAGCGACTGTAAAAAATGACCACGTTCAGACAGTTCTTTGTCTTCCAATTCCTCTTTTACCGTACCGTCCAAGAGTTCAAACTTGGAGTACACCCCTTTTTCTACTTCAAATCCTAGACGCTTGTTTTGTCTCAGATTGTAAAGGTTAACCCTGCAACTCTCCAAGTTGCGATAGCCTAATACTCCAGCGATTTCTTCTAGGTTTTTACCCTCTAATTCTGGCAATTTTTCAGCTATATCTTTAAATTTTACTATTTGATGTTTCTTTCCCATTGTTTACCTTGTCTTTCTATGCTATAATCAAGGTATAGAAAAAATATCTATACCATTCATCCAGTCGCTTGCTTCAGTCGCCAAACGTTCAGCAAGTGACTTTTTTTGTTGTCTTAAACTCCTAAAAAATCCGCAACCTCTTTAGCAGGAAAAACTCCATTTGGGGTTGGTTCAACATCATCTTCCAATACTTTAAAATGTAAGAGTGGTTTTGTTTCGTAGCTTTCGCCTTTTTCGTAAAGTGATTTAATACGGTCAAATAGTTTTGTCAATGCTACGTCGTTGGTGTACTCAACAATGATTTCACCGTGTCCATTGTAAGTTGTTTCTTCAACGTCTGTGATCATACGAATTTCTTCGCCTAATGCTCTAGCGATACCGTGGTCAGTTGTTTGTGCTTGATATACTTGTTTATTGTTCATGTTGTTTTCTCCTTTATGTTCTAGGTCGGATATTTCTTCCGAGAAGGTCAATCCCCAGTGGTAAAGCACCACATGAGAAACTTGTAAATGTAATATAGTATTGCGATTGTGTCGCTCCTTCCGTTCTTATTCGGGAACGTTTTTATTAAAAAAAATTCCCAATTCATTTACGCCATAGCCCAGAATTTTACCAAATTCAGCAAGCTCGTCAGCTCCAAATGGTACAATTCCATTTTCTCTTTTTGCGTAAGGCGCTCGGGACTTCCATCCCATTTTTTCGGCTATCACATCTTGAGTATAGCCTTTTGCAATGCGCTCCGCTTTAATTCGTCTTAGGTTTAATTCCATCAGCTACCACCTTTCTTTTTTAGTCGTTCCCGTAAGAGAACAAAACAAGTATAACTCTTCCGTTCCCATTTGTCAACACAAAACTTGATTTTTTTTACAAAAAAATATTTTTAACATGGTTCTTGTACTTTTTTGGGAACGGTGGTATAATAAAATCAAATTAAGAAAGGGGGGGTGTAAAATGCGCTCTAATAGTGAAATTATAGATATTATCGTCTTAGAAAAAGACAAACAAGACCTTTCTCTTAGTGAGTTAGCTCGAAGAGTAGGGTTGGCAAAATCTGCCATGTCTAGATACTTAAATAAAACCAGACAATTCCCACTAAACAGGGCTCAAGATTTTGCTAATGTTTTAGGTATATCAGTAGAATACCTGCTAGGTGTTGAAAACTCTTCTCCATCAACTTCAACAGTTGAAAAAATCACGCTCATAGCTGACCAACTCACTCCACCAAGACAAGAAAAAGCCTTGACTTATCTTAAAAAGCAGCTGCTGGAGCAGAAAAACGAAAACATAGTATCAGAAAATATTATCAGTCTGGACGACTACAGGGAAAGCAAGACGCTCCCTGTTATCGGAGTTGTAACCGCTGGAAACGGAATAACCCAAGACGATAACCTAAACATAGAAAAATGCTTTTATACTGATGAAATACCAGACGACTATGACGCTATCGCTTATGTCGTTGGCAACTCTATGGAGCCAAAGATAAAGAATGGCGACTACCTATTTATCAAGAATGCACCTCAAGTTGACTATAACACTATCGGTATCTTCCAAGTAGACGGCGCTAACTACGTCAAGAAACTGCGTCAAGGGTATTTAGAAAGTCTCAACCCTGAATGTGCTGATATTCAACTAGACGAAGACAACGATATACGCACCATCGGCGAAGTCGTGAGTATATATAGAGAGAAATAAAAACTCCCCCATATTCGCCAATAGCAACCCCATCCCATGGGTCCATTGTGCAAAAACGGAGGAAAATGAAGAATAGAAAGCCGATTTTACAGACTAAAGCGCAAAAATGGGCAAAATTGACAAATAGAAAGGAGAATTATGACCTACTCACAAAACTATCTGGACGATATACTGGTACGCATGGCCTACCATTCTAGCGGTATCGAAGGGAATACTATCTCTCTACCCGAAACCGTCAGCATTATCTTAGAAAGCACCTTGCCACGCAACGGCAAAAGTATTCGTGAGTTTTATGAGATTGAAAACCATAAACAAGCCTTTTCTTATCTCTTGGACTCATTGGCAAACCATCAAGCCCTTACTGTGGGGCTGGTTCAAGATTTTCACGCCTTATTAGTGGATAGGCTGCAACATGATCGCGGACAATTTAAGCAAGTTCAAAATGCCATTATCGGGGCGGAATTTCAAACGGCTAGCCCAGCAGAAACGCCCTACTTGATGACACAATGGGCGGATAATACTGCTTATCGTTTGGAGCATGCTCAGAATGAAAAAGAAGTATTAAAGATTTTAGCAGACACCCATATCCAGATTGAACGGATTCACCCATTTAGCGATGGTAACGGTCGTACCGGTCGCCTGATACTTATGTACTTGGCTATGAAGTATCTAAACGCTCCTATCATCATCCCAAAAGACTCAAGGGCGCATTATATGGAACTCCTCGCAAATCAAGACGTAACTGGACTAGCTGACCTCTTCAAAAAGTCACTGGACTACGAAAGAATACGAAAAAAACAGTTTTAAAACAACAAAAAAAGACAAGCTAGCTGCTGCTGACTTGTCTAATATCGCCTGAACTGAAATAACGGGAAAGATTCAGGCGGTTACATGACTATTATACCATATTATTCAGAAAAACAAATATAAGCCCCATATCCGCCTTGTTTACTACTCTGGTATTATTTACCGTCTGACTAATTAAAATCGAAAATAGGGGCATTCTCGTAGCTCCTCGCATGGTAAAACTTCAAAACCTTTTCTAATTTGCTTGCCTGCTGATGGAAAAAGGAGTAAAACCATGAAAATAACAGAATATACTAAAAAAGACGGCTCAATAGTCTATCGCTCTAGCGTCTACCTTGGCATCGATACCGTAACAGGTAAGAAAGTCAAGACGACTATATCAGGGCGAACCAAGAGAGAACTTAGAAACAAAGCGCTACAGGCTCAAATAGACTTTGAAAAAAACGGCTCTACAGTATTTAAAGCGGTTCAAATCAATACCTATGCCGAACTGGTGGAGAATTGGCTGGAAACATACTGCCATACGGTCAAAAAGGCAACCCTTACAATAATCAAGAGTAGACTAAAAAACTATCTACTTCCAGCCTTTGGAGACTACAAACTAGATAAGCTAACACCCCCAGTTATTCAAAAGCAAGTTAATCAATGGGCAAAAGAGTACAATCAACTAGGCAAAGGTTACCAAGAGTATCCGCAACTTAACTCGCTAAATAAACGAATACTTAAATATGCCGTATCCTTGCAAGTTATCCCCTTCAACCCAGCCCGTGATATTATCGTGCCACGTCGTAAGGAAAAAGAAGGGCAAAAACTGAAATATCTGGATGATGATAACTTAAAAAAATTCTTGACTTACCTGGAGCAGCTGCCAAACACTTACAAAAATTTCTACGATACGGTGCTATATAAGACGCTTTTAGCGACTGGTTTGCGTATTCGTGAGTGTTTAGCCCTCAAATGGTCTGATATTGACTTACAAAACGGTACACTAGACGTAAATAAGACTCTAAACTGTGAAAAAGAAGTCACTACCCCTAAAACAAAATCAAGCGTTAGAATGATTGACTTGGATAATAAGACGGTACTCATGCTGCGGCTTTACAAAAATAGACAAGCGCAAGTTGGTAGAGAAATAGGCTTGACTTATGAAAAAGTATTTTCTAATTCCTTTGACGAATATAGAGACGCTAGGACGCTTAGGCATAGACTTGAGAAACATTTAAAACTTTCTGACTGCCCTCGTTTAACATTCCACGCCTTCCGCCATACTCACGCTAGTATCTTGCTCAATGCTGGACTGCCTTACAAAGAAATACAAACAAGGCTTGGTCATTCTCAAATTTCAATAACCATGGATACTTATAGCCACTTGTCCAAAGACAACAAGAAAAACGCTACTTCATTTTATGAAAAAGCCATTGAAAAATTAAAAAGTTCCTAAAAAGTCCACAAAAAGTTTAAAAATCCATTAGCTCAATTGTGAAAAGTAGCTATATCAAAGGCTTTGCACGCCCTATTTGAAATTTAGCACGTTTCTCATAAA